>CAIRHD010000033.1 GCA_903878265.1 uncultured Bacteroidales bacterium
CAATACGGGTTTTTATAGGGCCAAACTCGATTACGAAAACCGGCTTTTATTCAAAATAGCACGGCATGGAAGCAAGAAATATTTGCTGTTGCTCGAAGTTATTTACAACCACGATTATGCAAACTCCCGTTTCCTAAGGGGCGCGAAAATTGACGAGGCTAAATGTATTGCAGTTCCCACACCTGAAGCAGTTGTTGAAAATGAGGTAGTTGAATTAAGTTATGTAAACCCGGAGGTTACAAAATTCCATTTGTTGGACAAGTTTATTTCCTTCGACGAATTTCAGGAGGATGTGTTTCGCGTAAAGCCGCCCGTAATTATTATTGGCTCGGCAGGAAGCGGGAAAACCGCGCTTACGCTCGAAAAACTGAAAACGCTGAAAGGCCGTGTGCTGTATGTTACCTTGTCGCCTTTCCTTGTTGAAAGCTCATCGAACCAATACTATTCCTATCATTACGAAAACGAGAAACAGGAAATAGATTTTCTGTCGTTCAAGGATTTTTGCTCCACGTTGAAAATATTGCAAGGCCACGAAATGGATCAACGCGCTTTTGGGCAATGGCTGCAAACCCGTGCCCATGTGTATGGCGTTAAGGATGTGCATAAGCTTTTCGAGGAGTTCAGGGGCGTACTCACTGGCATTGAAGTAGATAAGCCATACCTAAGCCGAGCCGAATATCTCGAACTTGGCGTTAGGCGCTCCATTTTTCTGGGTGCAGAGCGTGAAAAAGTATATGATGTTTTTGAAAAATACCTTGATTTCGTTAACGAAAACGGGCTATACGACCTCAACATAGTTTCGTACCAATACTTGAGCTTTTGCCCGCCAATGTATGATTTTGTGGTGGTTGACGAAATGCAGGATTTCACCAACATACAATTGTTCCTGATACTGAAATCGTTAAAAGAAAAAGGCAGTTTCATCCTTTGCGGCGATTCCAACCAGATTGTACACCCCAATTTTTTTTCGTGGACGAACGTAAAAACGATGTTCTACAAACAGGAAATGGTGGAAAGGGACATTAAAATCCTAAGTGCCAATTACCGCAATTCGGTCGAAATTACCGCAATTGCAAATCGTTTGCTGAAGATAAAAAATGTGCGTTTCGGTTCCATCGACAAGGAAAGCACTTACCTTATCCAATCTACAGGAGGTGTAACAGGAGGTGTAACATTGCTCAACGACGACGAAAAAGTACGCCGCATGTTGAACGAAAAAACTTCGCGCTCAACCAAATTCGCGGTGCTGGTAATGCGGCACGAGGATAAGACAAATGCCCGAAAAATGTTCAAAACACCGCTACTGTTTTCCATCCACGAATCGAAAGGTCTTGAATATGAAAATGTTATTATACTAAATTTTGTAAGCGACTATGCCAGGGAATTCAACGAGATAATACAAGCTGTTAGCGAACAGGATATTGATGCCGACAAAATTGTTTTTTCGAGATTCCGCGACAAAAGCGATAAATCGCTCGACACCTATAAGTTTTACATCAATTCGCTTTACGTTGCCATTACACGGGGCATCCGCAATATTTATCTGGTCGAAGCCAACCAAAATCATAAAATACTGCAAATGCTTCAGCTTGTGGAAAACAAAAGCGAGGTAAAAATCGCTGGTAATGTTTCAACTGCCGAAGAGTGGAAAAAGGAAGCCGACAAACTCGAAAAGCAAGGAAAGACAGAACATGCCGAGGAAATCCGCAAAGTGTTCTTTTCGCAACATGCACCTGATTGGGAGCCGCTTACTAATGCCAACCTCGACGAATTGAAGAAGGAAGCCTTCGATCCCGAACATTTCAACAAAAAAGCAAAGGACAGGCTTTTTGCATATTCGTTGATTTACAACGAGCGAAAGTTCATTGATGAACTAGTAACGCTAAAGTACCGCCGTGCCGAAAGTTACGAAAGCGAGCTTGGCTCTGTTTTTAGGAAATATTATGCCGAATATAAAAATGGCGACATCAAACATATAACACAGCTTATTGGCAAATATGGCCTCAATTACCGCGACCAGTTTAACCTTACGCCGTTGCTTGCCGCCATACAGTCGGGAAGCGACAAAGCTATCCGTTTCCTTTTGGAACAGGGCGCAGATATAACCCTTATGGACAATAGGGGAAAGAATGCGCTCAGGACTGCCATGGTGTTGAAAACACAGAAAACCGGAAATTCGCAGGTTGTCGATATGATTTTTGGTGCTTTTACATCCGATTCAATCCGCTTGAAAATTGAGGATAAACTTGTGATAATCCCCAGCCGCAAATTCGAGTACCTGCTAATCAACCTTTTCCTTACCGTTCAACACCAATTAGTGAAGAAATATAAATATGCATTTCATGAACCTGGATTGACGGCCATAAAGATAGAAAAAGACATCAAAAGCTACCCAGAGGAAATGGTCCCGGAATTCAGGAAGAAAAGGTCGTATATTTCGGCTATGCTCGCTAAAAACGAAATGGAAAGCACCAATCCTTACAACTTTAAAATTTTACACCGTAGCAACCATGGAGAATATGTCCTAAACCCCGATATGGAAATGATGGTGAACGAAAAATGGACCAATGTATATGAAATAATGGGCGTTGAAAAACATAAGATTTATACCAATGATGAGAAAGCAGAAATGTTTAAAGCTAACTTAAGGGCATCCTTGGGCGAAGAAGCGTATCAGCGAATGCTAGCGAATTTGGAACAAGCAAAAGGTATAGTCCCCGAATATCTCGAACACAAGCCTTTAAGTGGTGAGGTAGCAACAGAGCTTGCACCTTCCCAAAATCAAAACAAGGCTTCTCAAACCGATAAGCAGGAAATTGCCCCAAAAGCAAATAAAAAAGGTATCACTACCGACCCATCCCAATTTAAAATTTCTTTCGACGATTGATAGGGAAGAGAAAATGGGTTAATGTCAAATTAATTTTGTATTCTTCGAAAACATTGAAAAAATGTGCAGGTGTTAAAAACAAAGTTATCTCACTTGTGTGATTTTATAAAACAAAATCAACCGCCAAGGTTGTCTTCAACGTTCAATCCACAAAAAATAAATCATTGGATCACAATTCGATACATCCAAAATCTTCTTCTTCAAGCAGTTCGTTCACATACACAATATCAAATTCTTCTGGATCGAAATCACCGCCCAACCATTCCATGTAACTTTCGTATTCCTCGTGCTTGGGTTGCTTCAAGATTTCCAACATACCATAATATCCCCAAATCCCACCACAATCTTCGGGCGGGCAGTTCATTTTGCCTTTCAAACATACTGGGGTTTTGGTTTTTCCATCATCGGGAAGTATTTTTTCCAACAAAATATTGTGTTCCCAACCATCGCCAAAATCATATTCATACTTTATTTTGTCCTTTTCCTTCTTCAAAACGCCAGAAACTTTGATCTTTGTGTAGTCAATCTTTTCAAATTCATCCCAAGTGTCATCATCCTCCATTTTTCCGGCATACATGGTCTTCCCTAAAATAAACTGATGAAGATGCGAATTGGTCCAGCCCATAGCTGATTGGATTATTCTATGGAAATCAGGCAGTAATAAGTCTGATGGGATTAACAGCCGTCTCCAGATGTTTGGTTTTGATCCTATCAATGAAATCTTGATCTGAAAAATTTTCTTTGCCATATTTTTTGATTTTAGTGGATAATATGCTTTACAAATTACATTGTTTTTATTCCGAAAACCAAACATAGTGGTTGGCAGTATCCAAAATTAGTGAAAATAATTAATGTCAGAATTTTAATGTTGAAATTTAACAAAGACAATTAACTTTGCTTCATGAAAATATATCTGATCGGTTATATGGGCAGCGGCAAAAGCACCTTGGGCTATTCCCTGGCCGAATCGCTGGGCTATTCACTTATCGATCTGGATGCGGAATTTGAATCAAAGTATAAAATCAGTATTTCCGATTTTTTTATAAAATATGGGGAACCGGCTTTCCGTGAATTGGAGCATAAATTATTGACCGATTTTATCAATGGCGTAGATTTGGTTATTTCGACTGGTGGGGGCACGCCATGTTTTCACCAAAATATGGAATTTATGAACCGTACGGGATTGACCATTTACCTGAAAGCTCCACCTGAATTATTATTGCAAAGGATTGAAAATTCGGCTAGGAAAAGGCCTCTGTTCCAACTTATGGAAAATAAGGAGCCACTGCAAAAAATCACAGGGCATCTACAGTCCCGTTTGGTTTATTATGAGCGTGCTAAAATCACAATTGATGCCGCAAATCCTGATATTGCTGAACTTAAAAAGTTGATCGGGAAATACTCTGCCGAGATTAACGGATTGTAAGCAATACTACATTTTCTACATGGTGTGTATGCGGAAACATATCAACCGGTTGCACAGAGGCCACCTCATATTTCTCCATCATCAAGGCAATATCACGAGCTTGCGTGGCCGTGTTGCAGCTTACATATATTACTTTTGCAGCTTCAATTTGAAGTATCTGTTTTACTACATTTTCGTGCATCCCAGCCCGTGGAGGGTCAGTAATGATAATATCGGGTCGGCCATTTTGCAATACAAAA
>CAIRHD010000034.1 GCA_903878265.1 uncultured Bacteroidales bacterium
AAAAGCTAACTTTTACAGTTTTAAGACCAAAACTATAGATGGCGCAAATTTTGACTTTTCAAGTCTCAAAGGCAAGAAAGTGCTGGTAGTAAATACTGCCTCAAAATGTGGTTTGACCCCGCAATATAAGGCTTTACAGGAACTTTATGCAAAATATGGAGGCGACAAATTTATAATTATTGGATTTCCAGCCAACAACTTCCTCAGCCAGGAACCGGGAACAAACGCCGAAATCAAACAATTTTGTAAAGAAGAATATAAGGTTGCATTTCCAATGATGCAAAAAATATCGGTGAAAGGCGATGATATGGATCCGATTTATAAATGGCTTACAACCAAATCGCTAAATGGGAAAATGGATGCAGAAGTAAGTTGGAATTTCCAAAAATTCATGATCGACGAAGATGGAAATTTAGTTGATGTGGCTTCGCCACGCACCAAACCTGACGATGAGAAAATTTTAAAATGGATTACAGGGAAATAGATTGTTTTGTGGTTGTTTCTTCGTTTTAAAACCGGTTCGCATTTTCTTGGACCGGTTTTTTATTTTGTTTTAGCCGGATAAAACATGAATTTGGTCGATGTTTAGTAAAACTATCCTCCTAAAGAAACTTGCATTATGGCGTAAAAATCACAAAATTGGACTTGTTAAGGAATAATTGTATATTTTTATAGCTTGATTTTAAAGGTTTACAGATGGACAATTTTAAAAATTCCCTTACAGCCAAGCATGTAATGCAGGCTTTTGCTATTGAAACACAGGCCATTCAGAAATACTTATGGTTTGCAAAAGTTGCCACAAAGGAAGGCTATCAGCAAATTGCTGCAATTTTTACCGAAACGGCTGAGCAAAAAATTTCACATTCAAAAAACCTTTTCCGGTTTTTGGAAGGCTGCGAGCTGGAAATAAACGCAACTTTTAAAGCCGAACCTATTGCGACAACACTCGAAAATCTAAAAGTTGCCATTGAAGCCGAAACAAACCAACAAAGCTACTTGTTTGCTGAATTTGAGCGCGTTGCCTGGGAAGAAGGATATAAACAAATTGCCACCAAGCTCAAACTTTTCATTCAGATAAAGAAGTTTTATGCCGAACGCTTCGATAAACTGGCTGCAAATATCGAAAACGGCACAGTTTTCAAAAAAGACAAAAAAGTTAAATGGATTTGCCGTAAATGTGGCCTGATATTCGAAAGCGACAGTGCTTTGAAAAACTGCCCTGGTTGCGAACATCCACAAGCCTATTTTGAGATACTTGCAGAAAATTATTAACCCAGGCTAACATTGTAAACCATATTTTTGTTAGATTAGTTTAACCGTTAACATTATACCAACTGGCATGCCGGGAACAACAGACAAACCCAAGGATTCTTCAATTTCTTTCAATAAAGAACAAGTTTTAATCGATTATCGTATTGCCAACCTTAGCCGCCAGGCGAGTCTGCTTGGGCGGCGCGAAGTGCTTTCGGGCAAAGGAAAGTTCGGTATTTTTGGCGATGGCAAGGAAGTTGCTCAATTGGCAATGGCTCAAGTGTTTAGAAACGGCGATTGGCGTTCGGGATATTACCGCGATCAAACTTTTATGCTTGCTTCAGGCTTGATGAAAGTGGAAGAGATTTTCGCACAGATTTATGGCGATACCGATGCTGCTTTTAATCCGATGAATGCCGGCCGACTGATGAACAACCACTTTGCCACGCGCAGCCTTGATAAAAACGGACATTGGAAAAACCTTACCGAACAGAAAAATTCATCCGCTGATATTTCGCCCACCGCCGGTCAAATGCCCCGCTTATTGGGACTTGCTCTTACTTCAAAATTATTTCGCGATAATCCTTCTTTGGCTCACTTGACATCTATCTCGAAAAATGGTGATGAAGTTGCATTTGGTACAATTGGCGATGCCAGTACGAGCGAAGGACATTTCTGGGAAACAATAAATGCTGCCGGGGTTTTGCAGGTTCCAATGGCCATGTCGGTGTGGGACGATGGATTCGGGATTTCGGTTCCAAACAGCCTGCAGACTACCAAATCCAGCATTTCGGAAGTGCTAAAAGGTTTTGAAAAAACAAATGGAAAAGCCGGCTTCGTAATTTATTCTGCCAAAGGTTGGGATTACGCCGACCTATGCAAAATGTACGAGGAAGGGGTAAATTATTGCCGTCAGAATCATGTCCCAGTTTTGTTTCATATAACGGAAGTAACACAACCACAAGGGCATAGTACATCGGGTTCGCACGAAAGGTATAAAACTGCCGAAAGATTGGGCTGGGAGAAAGATTTTGACTGTATTTCCCAAATGCGAAACTGGATTATCTCTCAGGATATTGCATCGGCAGATGAACTGGATTTGATTGAAAAAGAAGCAATTGACCATGTTAGGAATGCAAGAAAAGCAGCTTGGAACAATTATCAAAAGCCATTAAACAAACTTCGCGACGACTTCTTACAGATTGCCGATGTTACGACCTGCAATTGTGCGAAAACGGATAGGATTAATTCGATAAAAGAGGATTTACGGCAAGTTGCCGACCCGATACGTAAAGATATTATGTCGGCTGCAAAAAAGATCTTACGGCTGATTTGCGATTCTTGCAGCAACCCTTCCAATTCGTTAAAAATAAATGTAACCAAATGGCTTACTGCAGAGTTGAATGTAAGTTACCAAAAATTCAACACTTATCTTTATAGCGAATCTGATGAATCGGCACTTAAAGTACAAGCTGTCAGCCCACAATATGCAGACGATGCCTTGCTTGTTCCCGGCAGGGAAATATTGCGCGACAACTGGGATATCCAATTCGAGAAAAACGAAAAAATTGTGATGTTTGGTGAAGACGTGGGCAAAATTGGTGGAGTAAACCAAACTTTTGAAGGCTTACAATTAAAATATGGCGAAAACCGGATTTTTGATACCGGTATCCGTGAAGCCACCATTATTGGACAAGGCATAGGCCTGGCTATGAGAGGAATGAGGCCTGTGGCCGAAATCCAGTATTTTGACTATTTGCTATATGGTCTGCAACTGATGAGCGACGATTTGGCAACCTTGCAATACCGCACCGCTGGTGGTCAAAAAGCACCAATGATAATCACCACTCGTGGTCATAGATTGGAAGGGATTTGGCATTCCGGCTCACCTTTAAGCATGGTAATTAATAGCATTAGAGGCGTTTATGTGCTGGTTCCCCGCGACATGACCCGTGCAGCAGGTTTTTATAATACCATGCTGAAATCCGATGAGCCAGCATTGATTATTGAACCCCTAAATGGATATCGTTTGCGTGAAAAGAAACCTTTGAACATAGG
>CAIRHD010000035.1 GCA_903878265.1 uncultured Bacteroidales bacterium
GTTTAACCATTTTAGCCCAGGCACCACCACCAACCCCACCCACTACAGCTAACAGCGGCGGATCGAATGGGACAGTTGGTGGCACTAACGGCGGCGCACCCATCGGCAACGGAACATTTATTTTGCTGGCTCTTGCAGCGGTCTATGCAGGGCGCAAAGTTTATGTGGAACAAACTTCCGAAAACATGAAATAAGTATCGGCAAGCCTTATATGCAAATCAGTGTCGGGGTAATAAGGAAACAGCCCCGACACTTTGCTAAAGTGATGCTAGGCTAAAAGTAAAAAAAAACGCTTGGTTTGGTAAAGACCGCTCGAAGGTTTCATTTTCGCATCAGCGCATTAACGCATTCCGGTCGCTGAGTCGCATTATCGCATTACCACATTCCGGCCATTGATCTCGTCGAAATCCGGTTTTTGAAAAAAAAACTATTGCACTACTAATCCCTAAAATCGGATTACACCAATTGCCAATAGAATAAAAAACAGCGCCTACCTCCCTTTTTACTTTACTTTTTGATGAAGAATTTGCTTGAAGCCCAATCATAAAACTTGACAACAGCCCTTTAGCTATTTATAAAAACAACTTGCCATGAGAAAAATTTTTACAACTTTTGCATTGATGCTTATATACTGTGTAGCAATTTCGGCAAACTTTACTGCATTTAGTTTAGCCCCTTCACCAGTGCCAAAGGGTAATGTCGAAGTAAATGCAACAGCCGGAACCGTTGGGCCAATCTTATACACAACTTTAAAGGCTGCTTTTGATGCCATAAACCTTGGTACGCACCAGGGTGTGATAACCGTTAAGATTAATGCCAGCATTTCCGAAACGGCCAGCGCCGTTATTAATGCAAGCGGAAGCGGAACCGCGCCCAATACATCAAGTTATCTCTCGGTTACTATTTATCCTACAGTAACAGGCCTTACCCTAAGTGGGGCCATCGACGGGCCACTTGTTGATATGAATGGGGCTGATAATGTAATAATTGATGGGAGGGTAAACAATACAGGCTTGAAAGATCTCACAATAGTTAATACATCGGCCACTGTAAACAATGCATTGCCTATTTCGACTATCAGGTTTATCAATTCGGCCGAAAACAACAAGATAAAATATTGTACCATCAAAGCTTCCGCATTGAGCACTATCAGTGGAATTATCCTTTTCTCTACTGCATCGGCTATTAATGGAAACAGTGGGAACAGGATTGATAATTGCGATCTGTCCCAGGATGCCAGCAGACCTTACCGGGTGGTTTATTCCTTAGGTACATCCGGTTATGAGAATATAAAAGATACGGTTTCTAACTGTAATATTTATAATTTCTTTAAGTCCAATTCAACTTCTAATGGTATATTCATCTCATCCAACTCTTCGGACTGGACGATCACCGGCAATAATTTATATGAAACAACCCCGGTTGTTCCTGTCGGAGCCTATACTTATTATTTCATCCGGGTTGATAACAATTTGGGAAACAATTTCACCATTTCAGACAATTTCATCGGGGGTACTGCATCCAACCATACGGGAAAATGGACTGTGTACGCCGCATTCGGACACGCCGTAAGGGGCATCTACCTGAATGTAGGCACTACTACTGCCAGCACATTGCAAAACAATACTATCCAGGGTATCACATATACCAGTACAGCAGCGACACCGTTTTGTGGATTGTATATCACTGGCGGGGATGTTAATGTTGGAACTACTACCGGTAATGTCATTGGGACAGCTGCATCGCCAATCACGGTTACAGGTTCAAATGCCAATGCGATAACCTATGGAATTTATACGCAAAGTATGGGAACTGTTTCCATACAGAATAATTCAATCAGTTCAATTACGACCTTTGGTTCTGCCACTACCGCCAACAGTTTTACCGGAATACACCGATCATTTGGCACCGGGACTACAACCATCAGCAACAACCTGGTGGGAAGCGCTTCGGTTGCAAGCAGCATCTATGCCAGTTCAGCCTCCACAGGCTCAAAGCAATCCGTCATTGGAATATCTTGTGAAGGAACCGATTCGAATAACATCAATGGAAATACGGTCGCGAACTTAACGAACGGACCTACCGATGGTACAACGGCCACAACCGGACAAGTAATTGGAATTGCGTCCTATTATGGTGCCAATACAATGACGAATAATAATGTGTATAATTTAACGATTACCAATAAAAACGAATCGTCAACAGACATGAGTGTCAAGGGGATAAACGTAGGCGGGAATTCTATATATGCCCAGAATGTTTCCGGCAATACCATACATCATCTGTCTAACGGAAATACCACTTTTGCGGGACATGTTGCTGGCATATACCTTTCCCTGCCAAATCTCAATGCTAGTACCGTTACTCGAAATTTCATCTATAATTTATCGGTACATAATTCAAGTAATGGTGCATCTGTTTATGGAATAAAAATTGGCAGTGGGCTTTCCACTTACTCCAACAATATCATCAGTTTGGGCGGAAACACCGCAACAACACTGTATGGAATTTACGAAACAGGAGATGCAGGCAACAATAACAATTTGTATTTTAATACGGTATATCTGTCGGGAACTCAAAGCGGTTTCCAGCCATCGTATGCATTATACAGTGCGGTAAGTACAAATACCCGCGATTTCAGGAACAATATTTTTAACAACTCCCGTACTTCAGTTACAAATAATGCACCTGGTGGTGTCCCCGCATTGCACTTTGCCGCCTATTTTGCTGCAAACACTGGAACGATAACCTGCGATTATAATGATTACTACGTTGCAACAACCCCTGGAAGTGGCAGTATGCTAGGTTATTTTGGAGGCAATAAAAATGCTTTACCGATAGTAACAGGTATGACAGGGAATGATGAACATAGTGAAAAAGCCGATCCAATCTTTGCCAGTGGAGGTGGCACTTTAGCAGCCAATTACAAGCCTTCGGAACCTACATTGGTTGGGGTAGCGGGTACAGGCATACTAAAAGATTATATTGATGCTACCCGGAACACAACCTATCCAGCCATGGGAGCCTGGGAATATACAGTGACCCCGCCTTGTACCAACCCAAGCAGTGGCGGCACCATTTTCAGCTACCAGGCTGGTTGCAGCTCATTTGATCCTACCGAAATTACAGTTACTGCCCCAATCGGAAATGTCGGCACACTCGAATATAAATGGCAAAGTTCAACCAACAACACTACCTATACCAACTTAAGTACAGGTACATACGAAGCAACTACATACAACCCAGATGCGCTCACAGTAACCACTTGGTACAAGCGGCTTGCCCGGGTAGGCTGTATGACCGACTGGACAGGAGCCACAGCATCGAATGCGGTGGCAATAACGGTAAACCCGCTACCTAATGCCAATGCCAGTGTGGTTACACATGTAGGCTGTTATGGTGCAAATACTGGCTCGGTAAGTGTTTCGGTTTCGGGAGGGCAAACAGCATATATGTATGCATGGTCAACTAATCCGGTGCAAACAGCTTCAATAGCTAATACGCTTACATCAGGCATTTATAGCGTTACGATTACCGATGCAAATGGATGCAAAGCCAGTTCTTCGGCCTCGGTTACGCAACCAAATGCAACCTTAACGGCCACGGCATGTGTTATTCAACACGTAAATTGTTATGGCAACACTACCGGATCGGTGAATGTTTCGGTTGGTGGCGGAACAACTTCGTACAGTTATTCGTGGTCAACTATTCCGGTGCAAACAGCTTTGCTGGCAACCGGGCTTACAACTGGTACTTACAGGGTTACGGTAACGGATGGAAACGGTTGTACTGCCACGTCTTCGGCAATAGTTACACAGCCTAATGCGCCATTAACGGCAACGGCAGGGGTTATTCAGCATGTAAATTGTTACAGTAACAATACAGGTGCAGTAAATGTTTCGGTTTCGGGCGGAACAACCTCGTACAGTTACGCTTGGTCAACCAACCCTGCACAAACGGCTTTGCTGGCAACCGGGCTTACAACTGGTACTTACAGGGTTACGGTTACCGATGCAAATGGATGCAAAGCCAGTTCTTCGGCCTCGGTTACGCAACCAAATGCAACCTTAACGGCCACGGCAGGTGTTATTCAACATGTTAATTGTTATGGCAACACTACCGGATCGGTGAATGTTTCGGTTGTTGGCGGAACAACTTCGTACAGTTATTCGTGGTCAACTAATCCGGTGCAAACAGCTTTGCTGGCAACCGGGCTTACTACTGGAACTTATTGGGTAACTGTTACCGATGCAAACGGTTGTAAAGCCACCTCATCGGCCTCAGTTACTCAACCCAATGCAGCATTAACGGCA
>CAIRHD010000036.1 GCA_903878265.1 uncultured Bacteroidales bacterium
TATAGGAGAGAAGTGCCGAGTCAATCATGCCGGAATTCTTATAAGAAATGCCTATATTCATCATAGCCTGAGCATACAAAACCGTATCGGCCAGGGTCAGGGCCAGGTTAATCTGTCTTTTTGCATATTTTATGGCTTCATTATACTGTTTCATATCCGAATACAGAACTGACAAAGAAATCAGTGCAGCCATAATATGTTTGTTGCTTTTTGCCGCGATTGCCATGTTAAGCCCTTCGTCGAGCAGTTTTGCCGCATCGGAATAATTTCCTTTACCCAGGGCGGATTTCCCTGCATTAATCGTAAAAGCAGTCTTCTGCTGATTATCATCTCTTTTGTTTAATAATGCAAGCCCTTTTTGGTAAATATTTACTGCTGAATCGTAGATACCCTCCTGGTAGTAGAGTTTGCCTTTGATATTCAGAATGGAAATAAGCAATGTGGTATCCAGGTTTTCCGAAATGGAATGTTCCGCTTTTTGAATGAATATCCTGGCAGAATCAAACTCCCTTTTGGAGATAAAAATATCGGCTAAAGAAGTTACGGCATTGATATAATTGGCTGACTGTTCTTCGGGGGGATCATTTGCAATACGCCAGTACACCGAATCTGCTTTTTCAGGTGAAGTTACACTCAGTAAATTTGCCTGGCGGATCAGCTCAGTATGTATTGCATTCCTTTTTTTGTCGCGGTCGGGGGTGCATTGAATAATAAATACTAAACCGCAGACTATGCATTTAATAAAAAAAGTTGAACTTACCAGGCTCGTTTTCATTTATACTTTCTATTCGTTTTACAATCTAATAGTTGACAATTCCGGGGATACTGTCGATGTGCAAATCGGAGAGGTGCAGCACCTTAAACCCATCGAAAGCCGAGGGCAATTGAGGAAATTCGAGCGTAACCTCGCTAACTTTTATTGTTTTCGCGTTACCATAACCTTTGCGGTAATAGCCGGTTATTTTCAACAGTACAGCAAAAATGGAAAGTAGGCGTACAAACAGATTCCAGTGGCTTTTGCTCTTTTTGCCATTTTTGTTGCGCAAAAACTCAAGGTTTTCCAATACCGAACGGGTGCTTGCCCATATCAAACGCTTATCTTTACGGCTCTCGGCATTATCAATAAACTTGTACATACAAAAAAGGTTTGGAACATATTAGTACTCTGTTACTACAAGTCGAGATGGCTTTAACTCTTTTTATTTAGCGGTTGAACCGAAAACATTTCCGCAAAACCGTTTACTTCAATATTATGGACGCCTCATGAAAAACAATGGGTAATAAGGATGAAACAAAAAAAAAAATTGCATTTCGTTACGTTCCAGCATCTGATTACCAGCCAAACGCATGTTCCCCTTCTTTGAAACTATGACCCAAAAACAGTCTTCTTCCTTCCAGTTTTGGACATCAGCACATGAGCATCTTGTAAGGTAACGAGGCAGCCATAGCGCATATTTTCGAGGATTGGCCCAATCTTTTCGAGGAATGCTTCAATTTTTTGGCTTTCGTCAATTATTTCGACAATAACCGGGAGTTTATCGTTGGTTTCCCAAAACTTTGCCGAATGCACAACGCTGCTGCTTCCATATCCCATAATGCCTTTATGTACCATTGCCCCAGCAATCCCATTGTTTCGGGCGGCAAAAACAAGCGTTTCGTATAATGGCGTATGCTCGTGTTTATCAGTCGAACTGATGTAAATCCGCAAAATCTTGACATTGTCGTTCGTGTTCATGTTTATAAGATTTTAATGATCATGATGCCGGCAAAAGTGGCAAGCAACCCAACAAAAATGCTGCTCCCCGTGTATAAAAAGAAGTTGAAGAATTCGTTGCTGCGGAGCATGGCAATGTTTTCGATTGCGAAAGCCGAAAATGTGGTAAACCCACCGCAAAACCCTACGGTCAAAAATAACCGCCA
>CAIRHD010000037.1 GCA_903878265.1 uncultured Bacteroidales bacterium
CAGTTTTTTTGTAGCCGATTTGCTGGAATTCGATAAATTCGCTTCAATAGCCGAAAGCCTTCCATTGCTTGATGGTGTTGTACATTCGGCAGGTATTACCGGACATTTGCCTGCAAAATTTATCGGTGTAAACGATATTTCTGAAATCATGCAGGTGAATTACATGGCACCTGTTTTGCTGACCGCCGCCTTGCTCCGCAAAAAGAAAATTGCCAATAAAGCTTCTATTGTTTTTTTGTCGTCGATCACAACAAAATACCCTTACTACGGTGGAGCACTGTACGGCAGTAGCAAAGCAGCAATTGAAGCATACTCAAGGGTACTTGCAATTGAACTTGCAGCAAAAGGAATTCGATCCAATTGTATTTCTCCTTCATTTGTGCGGACACCTATGGTTGAGGATTCCGGAAAAACAATCAGCAACGATGTGTTGGAGAAATTTGAAAAAATGATGCCTTTGGGATTCGGCGAGCCAACTGATGTGAGCAATGCCATACTTTATCTGCTTTCGGATGCATCCAAATGGGTAACTGGAAGCAATATGGTGCTGGGTGGCGGATAATTAGAGTCTGTCCATAATGTCAAGTTTTATGTTTATTTACGATGTACGAGTTGCGATTGACAAGTATAACTCGCTGAAAACAAATCGTTAATCGAATTTCAGGATGAACCAAGATTAAAAACAAACTGTTATTAGACCTGTTTTTCATAAAAATATTCTGCAAACTTAGTTTTGACCACGCCCAATCAAAAACCACTAAAACCACAATAACAAATGACACCTGAATTTAGTGTAATAGTGCCTGTGTTCAACAGCGAACAGACCCTGGTTGAACTATTCGACCGGACTGCTGCCGTTTTTGAACTCAACGGGCACACATTCGAAATGGTTTTTGTTGACGATTTTAGCCACGACAAGAGCTGGGAAGTGATGGTTCAACTTAAAAATCTTCATCCCGAGAATATTACAGCCATACGCTTGGCAAAAAATTTCGGTCAGCATAATGCGGTTTTTTGTGGGATCGAGCACTCAAAAGGGGAACTTATCGTAACTATCGACGATGATTTGCAAATCCCGCCCGAAGAAATAAGCAAGCTGATTCAGGTTTATCAGGAAAAAGATGCCGACCTTGTGTATGGCTATTTCGGAAATAAAAAACATTCGCTGGTCAGGAATTTGGGAAGTTATTTTATAAAGAAATCGTCTCGAATCCTTTTAAACTCACCCGGCGAAGGTTCCTCGTTCAGGTTGATTACTGCGGGCTTGGCTGCCAATATCTTAAAGCACCAGCAGCACTTTATGTATATTGACGAACTTTTCCTTTGGTACACCAGCAACATCGCTTTTACTGAAGTAAAGCATCAAAAAAGGGCAGTTCACCGGTCGGGCTATTCAACCTGGAAACTGTTCCAACTATCGGCTAACATAGTAATTTATTACACGGCTGTACCCTTGCGGATTATGACATATGGCGGTTTTCTGTTGTCGGTTTTGAGTTTCATCACCGGCATCCGTTTCATAATAAATAAAATACTTCACGATGTGCCTTTGGGCTATACTTCGCTCATAGTGGCAATATTGTTTTCCACAAGTATAATCATGCTTTGCCTTGGGCTGATTGGCGAATATTTGTCGCGGATTTATCAGGTGCAAAACAAAAAACCCCCTTACTCGATTAAAAAAATACTGAGATGAAAATCTGTAAATATGGTGTTACCCTAAACCGGCTGAGGCATCAGGATATTGAATTTGTGCGCGAAAAACGCAATTCGGAAGAAATTCGGAAAGTAATGGAATTCCGTGAGGAGATTACACCTGAGATGCAGGAAAAATGGTTTGAAAGTATAAATAATTTTGAAAATTTCTACTATTTAATTGAATATAAGGGAACTAAGATTGGTCTGCTAAATGATAAAAACATGGACTGGACTGCCCGCAATTCTGAATCTGGCTTGTTTTTATGGGACGAATCGTATATAAAAACAATAGTCCCTGTTTTGGCCTCACTTTGTCTGCTCGAAGTCGGGTTTTACTATTTAAACTGGAATACTTCCTATGTGAAAGTGCTTCGCAACAACCCACAAGCTATCGAATATGTAAGCAGCCTTGGGTACGAGCTTGCCGAAGGGCAGGAAAGTGTTGAAAATCAACTCTATCATCTTACCAAATCCCTTTTTGAATCCAAAGGCAAAAAAATTCAGCAGGCAGCACGTGCTTTTCTGGATGAAACATCAAACGAAGGCTACCTTTTACTCGAACCCGATGATTATGAATCAGGCATAGCCCAAAAAATTGAAAATTACTTTTTGGAAGCCGGTATTTACCTCCACCGAAAAGGCATAGCAGGGAGCAGGATGTATTTTAAATAATTTGCCTGACCAACACAAGCTATGTGTGTTCTAGTAAGCTCAAACTAAAATAGAAATATAATGCAAAAAACAAGGCGAAAATTTCTATATTCCTTTAGGTTTGGAAGGCTGAGCAAGTAAATTAGGGTCAGGGTTCATGAAATTCGTTCACTTGTTTTGGAA
>CAIRHD010000038.1 GCA_903878265.1 uncultured Bacteroidales bacterium
CAGTTTTTTTATTATGGCCGACATTTCTTCCTGGAAACCTAATTCCAGCGATTTGTCAAATTCATCGAGTACAAGAGTTTTGATATTGTCGGGGCTGAAATTCTCATGACTAAGATGATCGAGGATTCTTCCCGGTGTACCTATAAGGACTGCCGGCGGTTCGGTAAAATTGTTTTTTTCCACGCTCATTTTATGCCCGCCGTAACAACAGTTCACTTTGAAGGCCGTGTTCATTGATTTGAAAACCTGCTCAATTTGAATGGCCAATTCACGGGAAGGCGTTAAAATCAGGACTTGTACCTTTCTGCTTTCGCTGTTAAGGTTTTTTAAAATAGGGATCAGGAAAGCCAGAGTTTTGCCTGAGCCGGTTTGCGAAAGCAGTACTACATCTTTATGCTTGTCAATGGCTTCAATAGCAGCTAATTGCATACTATTAAGGGCTTCGATATTAAGTGATTGAAGGATTTTTTTTATCAAAATGATAGTTTTATTTTATGCGAAAGTAGGTTTAAACAAATTACAACTTTTTTGTTTTATACATCTGCATGAGTGTTTTAATAAGGTTGGAAATTACTTCGTAAAAACATATTGGATAATATTGGCGCCCATTTGCAACGCTTTCAGCCTTTTCTCAGGCGAATCTTTGTGTACGTCTGGATCTTCCCAACCATCGCCCAAATCACATTCGTAGTCATAAAAGCATACTAAACGTCCTTCCCAAATGAGCCCAAAACCCTGTGGCGGAGTTCCATCATGTTCGTGTATTTTCGGCAATCCATTAGGGAAATTATATTTTTGATGATAGATTGGGAAATCAAAAGGCAACACCACGAATTCCAGTTCTGGGAAAACTTTCTTCATCTGTGGGCGTAAATATTTGTCAATCCCATAATTATCAGAAATATGCAAAAAGCCACCAGCTAATAAATAATTGCGGAGGTTCAATGCTTCCTGTTCATTGAAGATTACGTTTCCATGTCCGGTAATATGAACAAAAGGGTAATCGAATATTTCGGCACTTCCGGCATCAACCGTAGCATATTCCTTGTTGATAATGGTTTTCAGATTTTTGTTGCAAAACTCTATGAGGTTTGTGAGCGAAGTTGGATTGGCATACCAGTCGCCACCACCGTTATATTTTAACAATGCAATCTGAAAAGTGCTTTGTGGAAAAACTGAAAGTGCCAATAATATTGTAAAAAAAACGGACAAACTATATTTTTTCATCATTTTTCGTTCAATAAATTAATAACAAGGCAGGCAACAATAGCTGCAGTTTCAGTACGCAACCTGGCAGGGCCAAGGCTAACCGGATTAAATTGATGCATGCGCGCCAAATCCATTTCTTTTCTGCTGAAATCTCCTTCAGGCCCAATCAATATGGTACAGTCTCCTTGATGGTAGGCCGTTTTTAAATGTATGGGCTGTTTTTCTTCAACGTAGGCAACGAAACGAGAAGCGGTATGGTTCAATTTAATGAAATCCGGAAATTTCATGGGTTCGTGAAGTTTAGGTAAATAGGCTTTGATAGATTGCTTTGCGGCTGACAAAATTATTTTTTGTAATCGGTCGATCCTGATTTGTACCCTTTCGGAATGTTCGCATATCAGTGGGGTAATTTCGTCAATGCCAATTTCTGTGGCTTTTTCTAAAAACCACTCGAAACGTGCAATGTTTTTGGTGGGAGCAACAGCCAAATGAAGTTTGAATGGACGTTTGCCATATTCCGCTTCCATTGCCGAAAGCATTACACTGCAACCTTTTGGCTCTTGGGTCAAAATTTGCCCTTCATATAAATTACCTGTTCCATCAGATAAGTTGATAATATCGCCAACCCGCATCCTCAAAACCTTAACAATGTGATAGGATTCTTCACTTCCCAAAGTTATTGGGCAAGGTACTGGGCTAAAAACAGGATCGATGTAATAAAGCTGCATAAAACAAAATGGATTGCAAAGATAAGAAACATAGGCCA
>CAIRHD010000039.1 GCA_903878265.1 uncultured Bacteroidales bacterium
CCAGCCCGATACTATCGCAATCGAAAAAGCCAGTTCGCTCACAAGCCAGATGCTTGCAGCTTCTACTCTAACAGATTTTGAAAACTGCTTATACGAACACGAAAAACTTATAAGCAACCTTATTGGCTTACCGTCAATAAAACAGGGTCTTTTTAGCGATTTGCCTGGCGTAGTAAAATCATTGGGCGCATGGGGTGGTGATTTCTGTATGCTCACCTGGAACGACGACCCAAAACTGCTTTCAAGTTATTTAAAAAGTAAAGGCTTGGAAACATGGTTTAATTTCAACGAAATTGTACTTTAGCATCCAAATTAGTGCAGATGACGAATTCTGATTTTACCGGCTTTAGATTAACAACTGCAATCCACCAAGAAGTTAGCGTTTCCTGGCAATCGCCAAGCAACATAGCGTTGGTTAAATATTGGGGCAAAACCGGGCAACAATTGCCTGTTAACCCTTCGTTGAGCATGACTTTATCGAAAGCCTACACTCAAACTAAACTAACGGCTCTGCCCCGCGCAACCGAAGGTGAAATTGAACTCGATTTCTGGTTCGAGGGTTCGCAAAACCCAGCTTTTGGCCATCGGATAAGCAATTTTTTACAGTCAGTTACCCAAATTTTTCCATGGCTTGTTCAGGTTAACCTGAAAATTGAAAGCCAAAATACTTTTCCACATTCGGCAGGAATTGCTTCTTCGGCTTCGGCATTTAGCGCGTTGGCACTTTGCTTATGTTCGCTTGATGCGGACTTATTTGGAATACTTCACGTCGAAAACGAGTTGAGGACAAAAGCCTCCTACATTGCCCGTTTGGGATCAGGAAGTGCTTGCAGGTCATTGTTTCCGGGGTTTGCAGTTTGGGGAGCAACGAAAGCTCTTTCGGGTTCATCTAACCTATTTGCAGTTTCAGTTGCAGAAACACACCCAGTTTTTGAAACACTTTGCGACACTATAATTTTGGTGAACAAGAAAGAAAAACTTATATCAAGTTCAGAAGGACATAAAAGGATGATCGGCCATCCTTTTGCTCAAGCAAGGGTAAAACAGGCGAAAAAGAACACCGCAGATTTACTCGAAGCCCTTAAAATTGGTGATAAACAAACTTTTATAAGGATTGTTGAAAACGAAGCTTTTACTTTGCATTCGCTAATGATGACCTCCGACCAAGGTTTTATGCTTATGCTGCCTGAAACTGTGAGGATTATCGCACGTATTCAGGAATTAAGGCAAGAAACAGGATTGGATATTTGTTTCACACTCGATGCCGGCCCAAATGTTCATTTGCTCTATTTCAAGGAACAGTTTGAACAAGTAAACAAATTAATTGTTGAAGATTTAGTTAAAAACGATAAACAAAACATGTTGATTTACGATTCATTTGGATTTGGCCCTGTTAAAGTAGGCTAATCCATGTAAATTCGACAGCACGTTTTATAAAAAGCACATAATGAGCAAAAAAGCGGATATTTTTTACGGCAAAGTACTGTTGTTTGGCGAATACAGTATATTGTTCAACTCAAAAGGACTAACAATTCCCTACACACATTTTACCGGACAGTTGAGTTTTATTAACGACGATAAATATACGGATTATGAATTCGCGTTGCAGTCGAACGTTCAACTGAAAGATTTTAGGGATTTTATGCTCGAATTGGAAGCTAAAGCGGGAATGCCATGTGACATAGATTTCAAAAGACTCAGCAACGATATTGAAAAGGGACTGTATTTTGAATCCAACATTCCGCAAGGCTACGGTATTGGTAGCTCAGGAGCTTTGGTGGCATCTATTTATGATAGGTATTGCACCAATAAAATTGAGGCTAACGAATCCATTTCGGGTGAGAATATCAGCAAACTCAGGGAAATTTTCTCTATGCTCGAATCGCTCTTTCATGGAAAAAGCAGTGGCATCGACCCACTGAATTGCTACCTTCAACACCCTTTGCTCATTCATTCGCGCGAAGATATTTCTATTACAGGCGTGCCTCGCAGCAAGTTCGAAAGTGAAGGCGTTATATTTTTAGTCGATACCGGGAAAATTGGGAAAACAGCCCCTTTGGTGAACCATTTTTTAGAGCAAATGCGTTTCAAAGAATATGAAAACCTTTTTAGGACCGACTACATACCTTTTGTAAACCAATGTATTACCGATATTTTGAGTGGAAATATGCGCTCGTTTTTCCAATCGTTGATAAAGGTTTCCACATTTCAATTGGCGCATTTTACAAACATGATTCCCGAAAATTTTATGGCTGCATGGCAATGGGGGCTTGACAGCGGGAAATTCCAACTTAAACTTTGCGGATCAGGTGGTGGAGGCTTTTTATTGGGGTTTACAACTGATTATGTTGCCGCCAAAAATTATTTTTCGGGATTGAAACATGAAGTGATACCGGTTTATAAATCGGTGTGATCCAGCTGCTTACTAATTTCGTTCTTGTTGATTGATTTTAAAACTTTAATAGGCTGTCAAACCTTATAATAGTGAAATTATGCAAAGCCCATTCACACTCACCGGACAAATTGTTGATGTAGTAGCAGGCAAAACATTTCCTGGCAAACTTGAAATTGTTGATGGCAAAATAGCTTCTGTTTCGCTATGCGAAGATGCAGAAAACCAATTTATTGTTCCAGGCTTGATTGATGCCCACGTACATATTGAAAGCTCGATGCTGGTGCCGGCGGAATTTGCAAGGCTGGCAGTGGTACACGGAACCACTGCAACGGTTTCCGACCCTCACGAGATTGCCAATGTGCTGGGGATGGATGGCGTGGATTTTATGATAGAAAACGGTAACCTTACGCCTTTTAAATTCCATTTTGGTGCGCCATCCTGCGTTCCTGCAACTGGTTTCGAATCTTCAGGAGCGGTCATTGATTCCAGTCAAATAGAACAATTGCTAAAAAGGGAAGATATTTTTTACCTTTCGGAAATGATGAATTTCCCGGGTGTAATTTTTGGCGACAAAGAAGTGCATCAAAAACTTGCATTCGCAAAGCAATATAATAAACCGATTGATGGCCACGCACCGGGTTTGGATACAGAAAACATCGGCAAATATGCAGCTTCCGGAATCACAACCGACCATGAATGCACCAACATTGCCGAAGCAATAGACAAAATAAATGCAGGGATGCACATTTTAATCCGGGAAGGAAGCGCCGCACGGAATTTCGATGCGTTGGTTTCGCTGTTAGGCACACATCCCGAAAAAGTTATGTTTTGCAGCGACGACAAGCATCCCGACGACCTTGTAGCCGGCCACATAAACCTGCTTATAAAACGTGCGATAAAAATGGGGTTTGATGCAATGGCGGTTCTCAGGGCATGCACCCTAAACCCTGTTAAACACTACAAACTCACTTCAGGATTGCTGCAAGCTGGTGATGCCGCCGATTTGGTTATTGTTGATAGCCTCAAGGATTTCAACGTGAAGCAAACATATATTAATGGCAATTTGGTGGCAGCTGAAGGAAAAACGCTTTTGCAGCCATCGAGCTACCAAACTCCTAACTGTTTCAAGGCCCAACCAATCAAAGCATCTGACCTTGAAATGGAAGCGGAGAATGGGAAACTGAAAGTGATAAGAGCTTTTGATGGCGATTTGGTAACAGGGAATTTTTTGACAAATCCGCTTGTTGCGGATGGAAAAGTGGTGAGCGATGTCGAAAAGGATATTTTAAAAATCACTGTAATAAACCGTTACGAACTTTCAAAACCAGCCATAGGATTTATAACAGGTTTTGGGTTGCAGCGAGGAGCAATGGCCTCAACGGTAGCCCACGACAGCCATAACATTATTTGCATTGGAACCAACGATGCCGACATGGTTTCGGCAATCAACAGCCTGGTAGCAAATAAAGGCGGGATTGCTGTTGTTGATGGGGGAAACATCGATATTCTTGCCTTGCCTGTTGCCGGGCTGATGGCTGCTGCCGATGGCTACGCTGTTGCCAAAAAGTATGAGAGCATCAATAAAAAAGCCATAACTCTTGGCGGGCCGCTTAAAGCTCCTTTTATGACGCTTTCGTTCATGGCATTGCTGGTTATCCCTGAATTGAAACTTAGCGACAAAGGTCTTTTCGATGGACTAAAATTTGAATTTACTGATCTTTTTGAGCCAACTTTGGCATGATAAAATACTTTTTAGGCTTTTAGAAGCCTGTTTTTAGATGGTTTGTTTAGTTTTGTGCGTGTTTATTGGCATTTGGGATACTGTATAAATCTGATTATGATTAACTTATAAAATTTTGATCAAACACATTAATATTTTTACATATTTACGATTGTATAATGTATTTATTTATACTTTTGCAAAAAAATATTTATAAAATGACAGATCAGATTAAACTTGACATTGTAAAACTTGAAGCAGCGGCAAGCAAACTGCGTGCAATGGCTCACCCAATGCGTATAGCCATTATTGAATTGCTGAACAACAACAAGAAACTTAATGTTACCGAAATATACGAAGCTCTGCACATTGAACAGGCAGCAGCATCGCACCACCTCAATATTTTGAAAAGCAAAGGAATCTTAGCATCAAAACGTGATGGCAAGCAAATCCATTATTCGCTGAAAAACAATACGCTTCTTGATATTATTGTTTGTATCAACAAATGTAACGAAGCCCAATAATACTGCAATATATTTCTGTTTCGTTCAGTTTTCTGTTTATAAATCCCATGTTTCATCCAGTTCCCAATTGGTGCGCACCTCGAATATTTTGGGGTGAACAAGCACTTTTTCGGGCTGGATTTTCTTTATAAATTCACCAGTATCCCATCTTCCGTTTCTGTTTGCATCTTTAATCGCTTTGAGTCCATATTTTGCTGGAGGCAACAACCCGAAATCTATCTTCCTATCAGTTGTTACAATTTGCTGGTCTAAAACCGAACCTTTTTCTGAAAGAAGCTGTATAATCACTGGGCAACTTTGTTCCTTTCGCTTAAGAGTTACTGCAAACCTGCCATACTCCTCAATGTCGCGCATCTGGAAAACAACATGCGTCGAATCGCAAGAATCACTGTAAATATCAATAAATGAACTTTTTGGAATATATAAATCGTAACCATCCTTAGAATTCCATTTGTAGGTTACCAATAATTTCCGGTGTATGCTGTCGGCAAAATGGGCGGTTGGCGTAATTGTGGTTGTGTCTTTTTCGGTTTTACATATAAGTTTGAGCGCGTTTAAATCGAATTGCTTTACCGGGTTGGCGAAGGAAAGCATGAGAGGTTTATCGTATCCCAACTGCACACCACTAAGCGAAGTAGCATATTTCAACGATTCGGAAGCATTGGTTTTTTTGTTTTTAGCACTTGCTTTCATCGTTGTGGAAATAGTTATGGTATCCAAAACTATTCCCTCATCCGAAATTTCCAGGTTCAGTGTATCCGGTTTGTTAAGCAGCCAAGCATTTAGGGTATCGGTGGTGCGGTTCCATTCAAGTATCGACCACGGCAGAGAATCAGACACATTTAAAGCTCGAAATGATGGATTGGCCATGCTGTACCTGAAAACTACTGAAAGCCTGTTTTTCGCTGCAATTGAATTTTTTAGGATTCGCTGAACAGAATCAGGTTCCGGGAAGAGATCAAGAGAAATAAAATTTTGCCTGTCCGCTTCAAGTTTTTTAATTGCATTTGTATCATTTTGGCTTGCTGCATTATAAAATGGCATTACCGAATCGGATCTGAACCCAATGTATTCGGTAGGTAGGTTATACATATAATCGCTGTTCCCATCAATAAGTGCAACAGCGCGATATTTGCCCGAAGCGAGGCTGTTAAGCCTGAAACTCCCGTTTTCCAAGGTGCGCGAAACGTACATCGGTATTTGCTTCATGGGCAACGAATCGGTAAAATCGTTGTAAAGCATTACAAGTGCTCCTTTTGCAGGCATTCGTGTAAAAGCATCAGTAACATTTCCCGAAAGGCTGAGGGAATCGATTTCGGAGCCGGTGGAGAATGCAAAATTAAAATTGGTAAGCGGGTTTGCTTCGGTATTATCAACAATGGCATCGCCAAAGTAAAAGTTGTATGTGGTATTGCTGCGTAGCGAATCCTCAAGTTTTATCACAACGGCATGGCCTTTGACTTTTATATCTGGCAATTTGCCCATTGGTGGCGAAATCAGCAGAAATTTTTCAGTCGTTTTTAACTGGATATATTCATCAAAATCGATGGTTATTTTATCTCCTTTAAAGTTAGTTGAAAGGTTTTGAGGCTGCGAACTTACCATCTTTGGCGGGATAATGTCCTTTGGGCCGCCAGTTGGTACAACTATGGTGGCACACGACAAGGCATATATAACCGTGCTTACCGGAATGCATAACTTTAGGATTTGTCGGAAATATAGTTGTAGGCCCAATGGCATATTGTTTAAGGATTTGCTTTTGCAAAGATGGGAAAAAATCGGTGAGGTCGTGGCATTTTCTACACCTTCGCCGCTGTTTTCAGCCAGATGAATAATCAAAATAAATTCCCCAACCCGTTTTTTGTGGCATTATGAAATTTATTTTCTGCATTATTTTCTGCTCTTATGCCGTACCTTTACATCTTTAAAACTAACAATATCCATCATGAAAAATTTTTTCAGCCACATATTTATCCTGCTTTTCCTTTATGGCAGCAGCACCGGCTTGTTTGCTCAGCAGGAGCCTTCAATAAGCAACCTTAGTATAATTTCAGGCAGCGAAAAACAAGCTTACCAGCAACTTACAAAACCCCACGAAACCCAACTCGTGAATAACTACGATTTAAAATACCATAGGTTTTATTGGTTTGCCGACCCTGCGCAAGCCTATATACGCGGAGCGGTTACCTCGTATTTTGTAGCAACACAAGCCTTAATGACCAGCATACAATTTGAGCTTAACGCGTCCATGTCTGCCGATTCCGCTTCCCACCATGGGTTTATGTATAATGTTAACCATACAGGGAATATTGTGACAGTCCCTTTTGGCGAAATTACTGCTGTTGGCACATTGGATTCGGTTACGGTTTACTACCATGGAAACCCAACGATAAGTGGCTTCGGGTCTTTTGGAAATGGGGTTCATGGTGGCGCACCAGGTATGTGGACACTTTCGGAACCTTATGGTGCTGCCGACTGGTGGCCATCAAAAAATGACCTTACCGATAAGATTGATTCCATTGATGTGTATGTAGTTACGCCCAAAGGAAACCACGTTGCCAGCAATGGGGTTTTGGTTAGCGAAACACCTTTCGGAATTAATTTTACGCTCGCACATTGGAAACACCGTTACCCTATTGTATCTTATCTGATTGCAATTGCTTCGACCAATTACGCCCGGTTTTCTGATTATTATGTAACCGGCAACGACTCTCTACAGGTTTTAAATTACGTTTATCCCGAAGATTCGCTTGCGTTGCGAGAAAATGCTAAAACAGTACTACCAAGCATGGCACTTTTCGAAGAATTATTTACACCTTACCCTTTTCGTGCCGAGAAATATGGCCATGCGCAGTTTGGCTGGGGTGGTGGAATGGAACACCAAACCATGACTTTTTTAGGAAAAGGGGCATTTAACCATGAAATCATCGCGCACGAACTGGCACACCAATGGTTTGGCGATATGATTACCTGTGGTTCGTGGCAGGATATTTGGCTTAACGAAGGTTTCGCAACCTATTGTGCTGGACTTACTTACGAATATTTATTTGATGGCTATTACTGGCCAATCTGGAAAAACAACAATATTTCCTATGTATGCACCCAGCCTGGAGGCTCGGTGTTTTGCGATGACACCACAAACGTGGGCAGGATTTTTGATTCGCGGCTTTCGTATAGCAAAGGCGCGGTATTGTTGCATACCTTGCGTTGGGTAGTTGGCGACGAAGCTTTCTTTGCAGGAATGAAGAACTATTTGAATGACCCAAAATTAAAAAATGGGTTTGCCAGAACAATTGATTTTCAAAAACATATAGAAGCCACATCAGGAAAGGATCTAACCGAGTTTTTTGCCGATTGGTTTTATGGCCAAGGATTCCCAACCTATACAGTGGAAGTAGGGCAATTGCCTGAATATCAAACTTCTGTAACCATTTTCCAGAGCCAGTCGGATGCTTCAGTTTCGTTTTTCGAGATGCCTGTGCCAGTAAAGTTTTATGGTGGCGGAAAGGATACTTTATTGGTTTTTAACCATACTTATTCCGGCCAGATGTTCTTGACCAATCTGGATTTTGCTATTGATTCGATTAAATTTGACCCCGATTTATGGCTGATTTCTACCCTCGACACAATAACATTAGGCAAATCAGACTTGCCTATAGGAAAAAGCCTTACATTATTGCCCAACCCTGCAAATGATTTTCTAATTGTAAAACACAACCTTATTGAAATCAATTCCTTAGAAATAATTGCCATGGATGGAAAGCGGGAAAATATCCAATATGGAATGCAGGGCAAAGAGAACTTGAAAATAAGCACAAACCAATTAAAGCCAGGGATTTACATCCTTCGTTTGGCATATTGGAATGGTATTGTGGCAAGAAAGTTTGTGGTAAAAAGATAGGGGAACGAGTGAGAAATGTTCCAGGACGGTGAGCGAAGTCGAAATGCAAGGTTCAATTGCTTCGCCTTCAAGGTTCAGATGCAAAGCGTTCAAATGTTCAATTGTTTTTTTGTTCAATTGTTCGAATCCACTTATTCCCACATCTCCAAATCTTCACATCTCCAAATTTTCACTTCCCCAAAACCTCAAAAGAGTACCCTTCTTTCAAACAAAATTCTATATAAAGCGGCAAAGCATGTTCCATTCTTTCCCACGCCTTTATGCTGTCGTGAAAAACAATAATTGCACCGGGTTTAGTGTTTTTGACTGCAAGAGTAAGGCATTGTTCTTTTGATAGGTTTTTATCATAATCAGCAGTTAAAACACTCCACATAATTATTTTATAATCCTTTCCAATTTCATGGGTTAACTTCCTGTTGATTTGTCCGTGAGGTGGCCTGAACAACTTGCTTTTTACAAGCTGGTTACACTGTTCAACCTCGGAAAGATAAGCACCAAAATCGGTCTTCCAGGCTTTTACATGATGAAACGTATGATTGCCAATTGTATGTCCATCCTGTTTGACTTGTTCGAATACTTCGGGATATTTCTGTACATTTTCGCCAACACAGAAAAAAGTAGCTTTTACACCGTATTTCTTTAAAACCCCAAGAACCAAAGGGGTTACTACAGGAATTGGACCATCATCGAAAGTGAGGAATATTTCGCGCTGCATAGTTTGCACACTCCAAGTCAGCCCTCGTGGGTAAATTGCCTTGAGCCAGAAAGGTGGTGAGTAGAATGTCATTTTATACTTTGGGAAGTGAGGGTTGAGAATTAACCGCTAACCCCTTTTCGCCCTCTCCCAGTTAACGGATTGGGAACCTTTTATATAACGCTTAAACCCCAGAAAAACAGATAAGTTCATGATAAAAAAGTAATAAGGGATAAAGAGCACTTTTACTTTTATTGATTTGTTTTCGAGGTACCAGCCCAACAAAGCTGCCGCATAAAACAACATTTGAAGCCAGAACAAGGTGCTGAAGAACCCAAATTCTAATATTCCTTCGTTTAATGCCAATATAAAACCTATGGGAATCATGAGCAGCAACGATAGCGGTGCAAGCGTCCAGCGAAGAACACGGTGGGAGATATACTGGAATGACAATGTACCGTATTTAAAAATATTCAAAAGTGAGCTTAACCTTATTACGGATTGTATGCCACCAGCTGAAATCCGGATCTTGCGCTTCAGTTCTTCTTTCACGTTGGCAGAAGCTGTTTCGATAGCATACGCTTCGGGATCGTATTGAATTGTATAACCTTCTTGGGCCACACGCAAGGAAATAATAAAATCGTCGAGCAAGGTATCGCGTTCCACTTCGCGGTAAAGATCAGTGCGGATGGCAAACAATTCACCGGCAGCGCCCACAACCGAGTACAATTCGGCATCCCATTTTTTTAATGTGGATTCGTATTTCCAGTAAATGCCTTCGCCAGCACCGGCCGCAGCATCTTTATCTTTGTTGATAATCCGTTTTTCACCCGATACGCAGCCTACTTTTGGGTTACTGAACAGGTTCACAATCCTACGTATCGATTCCTTGCCCAGCATGGTATTGGCATCGCAAAAAACAACGATAGGCGTATTCACCAATTTCATCCCACGGTTCATGGCTCCGATTTTTCCGCTTCGTTGCGGCAGGTGATGCACTTCTACACCTTCATATTGCCAAAGCAAATCAGGGGTTCCATCATCACTACCATCAGTAACCCATACCATGTGCAACTTGTTGGCAGGGTAATCCAGTTCGCGGGAGTTTTTTATTTTCTCGGCAACGAAATCTTTTTCGTTGTATGCCGCAATGAACAATGTAACATCTGGCTCAAAGTCTGTATTAGCTCCCATTTTTGAACCTAAGCCAAGTATCCGTCTTATTTTGACAATGGCATATAAGAGTATGCCATAGCCTAAATAGGCATAGAAAACCACGAAGAGCAACGACCAGAAAATAATTTTTAAAGCTACCATCCATCAAATGTTTATGAGTTCCTATCTTGTTTTTTAGCAAACATATTAAATTCATCTACAATTCCATATTCAAAAATGGCGAACCTGTTCAATGCATCTTTTATGGAAAGCTCGCCCGAATGTTTGTCTTCCATCACAAATGTAAGGTTTGGGAATTCGCGGATAAATTTTTCGGCACCTGCCAATGCCATTGGTTCCATCCCTTCAATATCAAGTTTAAAAAGGATGCGATCCTCTTTATTAAGGCCGAGTGTAGGGTAAAGCGAGTCGAAAGTGCTTATGTCAACAGCGCAGTTACTGGTTTCATTTGCTCTGGCTATGTGTGATGCGCCAGTGTTGACTTTGTTAAACACAAAGTTAGCGACAAAGTTGCTATCTCCAAGCCCTATTGGAAAGGCTTCGACATTTGATTGGAGTTTGTTCAATTCGAGGTTTTTCATCAGCACCGCAAAATTGAGTTGCACTGGCTCGAAAGCAATTATGCGCAAGCTAGGGCGTGCCAACGCAATACTGTATCCTCCAATGCATGCACCGCCATCAATAAACACGTTATACTCTTTTATATGATCCAGTAAGAATTTTTTTACACCCCATTCGTAATAATAATTGGCAAACTGGAAATCGTTGGTGTTTTTCCTGCAAAAAAAAGTTCCCGCCGTAGTCTTTATTATTCTATCAGTACTGTGTGATGTTTTATTTAGAACATATTTCACTGAAGCAACCACCGAGCCGAGGTCACCATGTTTCATATAATCCAAGAAATACCGAAAATAAGTCAATAGTTTTTTCATTGCATTTAATTTTAAGAGTTTTACAAGAATGTAATTGACGTTTATTTATTTATCGATGCGTTCCCAAATTCCTGTTGCCTGATTGAGCCGCTTGATTACCCTGCATGGGTTACCTACAGCTATCGAAAATGGCGGAATACTTTTGGTAACAACACTTCCCGCACCTATTTGCGAACGCTGTCCAATAGTTACACCGGCTGTTACCACCGAATTTGCACCTATATGTACCTCATCTTCAATTATTACAGGTTTAATGTCGAGCGGTTGTACACTCGAATTCTTGGTTCCATCCTTATACCCATGATTAAACCCACTTACAAAAACATGCTGCCCAAGCCCAGCTCCGTTGCCCATGGTTACAGGCCCGATGATTACAGAGCCAATTCCGACACGTACGCGGTTGCCAAGCAAAACGTTGCCTGAGCCATTGTTTATCGTGCAAAAGTCCTCAATGGTTGTTAAGTTCCCTATTTCAAAACGGTTCCATGGAAAAACATCAATGCGCGAACGGCACCTCACTTTTGCACCTTTACCTTTTTTGTGAACAAAAGGATTTAAGAACAAACGCACCCATAAGCGTGGCCTTGGGTTGCGCTTTGGGGCAATGGTCCACGAAACGAATTCTTTGATTTTTGGGTTAGATTTTATTTTTTGAACAATTCCCATTTTATTGATTTTTACAAAAGTTACTTGCTAGCAGCTACAGATTCAATTGCTTTATAGATTTCCAGTACGTTATTTTCCCAAGTATGGCTAAGCGCAAATGTTCGGCGTTCCTGTTGCTTTTCAGGGCTATTTTCGTTCAGGGCTTTTTCGATAAGGTAAATATAATTGTCGTGGTTGCTGCCCAAGTAGGTGAATTTCCTGAAATATTCCATTGCTTCCGTTACAGTTGCTATGGTTGGTTTTCCCATGGCCAGGTATTCATCAATTTTGCGTGGATAATTTCCTATTGTTGCATCGTTAACTATCTGTGGATTCATGCAAATATCGAAACCTTTGATGTAATTTGGAAGCACCGACGAATCGCGTGAACCAAGGAAATGGACATTTGGAATACTATGCAAATCGGAAGCTTTAAAAACGTCATCTTCAGGGCCAACCAATACAATGCTCCACATGGGACGTTGCCGTGCTATATGCGCAATAAGCTGTACATCAAGCCTTCGTGAAGACAAAAAGCCAACATATCCAATTATGGGTGAGGGTATATTGGTTAAGTCATCGGCAGCTACAATTTCCCTATCCACATCGTTGAACAGCGAAACATCGCACCCCTGCCCTACCATGTAACTATGTTTGTTGAACTGCTTCCCATAATTGGTATAAAGCGTCGAATTGTTTACTACAACATCGGCTTTGCAGATCAACTGTGGTTCGAGCCTGACACCTTGCTTGCGCCAATAAGGGTTTTTAGTAAGGTAATCGCGCATGTAATACACATAGGTCGAAGGCTTTAAAAATTCCTTCATGTAAAAACCCTGAAACATGGAACTGTCGTTGAATAAAATATAGTCCTTAAATTCCAATGTTTTTATTGCTTTCAGAATGGCTTTCGCAAAAATGCGGTTATTTCGTTTGTTCAACAAATCGTAAAGCCAGGGCGACTTCACCCAGTTGATGGATTCAACGATTCCAAGTGGGTTAAGGTTCCAAAGATTATGTTCGAGCTTAACAAGGTCAGGCACAAGTCCTTTTTGGACTTTTATCCGATGCTGGATTTTTAAAGTGTTTTTCTCCTTGTACATGCTCACTCTGTCGAGCGGGGTATTTACATACAATACGCGGTTGCGCCTGGCAAATTCCATGGCAATATTTTTGCAGTTGCTGCCTATTTCAATATCCCAAGGCTGAATGCCTATAACGATGATGTCGCGGTTTTGTATCATATCAAGATGTTTTTAACATGATTAATATTTATTCGCCCCAATTTCGCGATATATTTCCAATACACTTTGGGCCATGGCCCTCCACGAAAATTTTGCTGCCTGCTCAAATCCTTTTTTGACCAGATTGTCCCTTAAAACTTTGTCGCCGAGTATTTTAATGAGGGCTTCGGTAATTTCTTCGGGTTTAAAAGGATCGATAATAAATGCTGCCGTACCAGCTACTTCGGGCATCGACGATGTGTTGGAAGTGATAACCGGAACGCCACATGCCATTGCTTCGAGCATAGGTATTCCAAAACTTTCGCGTAACGACGGATAGAGGAACACATCGCTCTGGCAATAAATTGAAGGCAAATCGGTGTTTACAACGTAACCTGTGAGTACAATGCGGTTTATCAGACCTTTATCGCCAATTTCATCCAACAGTTTATCCAGTTCGTTACGATCGTAGTCGAGCATTACCAGCCTGTGTTCACTGCCGCTGCGTTTTATAAAATCAGAGAAAGCGTTCAGTGTTCCTTTCGTATTTTTCTTTGGGTCGGTATTTCCAAGGAAGAAAAAATACTTGTCCGGCAAATGATATTTTTCTTTAACCCGTTTCAATTCCAGAGTATCGGTTACCGGTTTAAAGTGCTCGCTTACACCGTTATAAACGGCCGTCAATCGATTTTCGCCTTTCATTCCAAAGAATTCGCCGATGCGGTTTTTCTCGAAATGGGATACGGTAATTATCTTCTGGCTTTTCTTTACAATTTTCGGCACCACTATTTTGCGGTACACATTGCCGAATTTTTGGTATGGGGTTGCGCTTCCGGTAAGTATTTTGGCAAAGCTGCTTTCCATGTAAATAATGTCGTGAAGCGTTACCACCAAAGGGATTCCGCAATTTACGGGAGCCGTATTGCTTGTGCAATGCAATATTTGGCAACCTGCTTCGCGGGCGGCTTTTGGCAAGGCAAACTGCTCCCATTTTGGATAAAAACCACCATCTAACTTCACAATCTTGAAATTGACGGTTTCCTTCAAAACAGAATCATCTTCATCGGGTGCTATAAAAACAACATATTCGTTTTCGTGGTCAATTTCCTGCAAGTACCGGATCAGCTCAAGGGCCACCATATCCATACCATGTTTTTTCTTGCGAAAAAGCCTTTGTCCTTCAATCCCTATTTTCATAATGCTACGATTAGAATTAGATCAAATGATTATTGTTTTGGCGGGGTTTTTACCGCGCTGTGTTTTGTATGGATAAATTGTTTGTTGGCTCCCTTTATTTTTAGCAACGACCCAAGCATGAGCAACATACCTTTTGGCAAACTGAGCATGGCTTTTAATGTGCCCATATTGTAAAATGAGCGTGGCACCGAAAACAAGAAAGCCAGAACACATATACTTACAAGCTTAACCCACAACAGGCTATACCAGATTGAAATCCCAAAAAAATAATTGGCGACCACAAAAAGTGTACATATTGCCAGTACAGCACCCAAAAGTAAAATCCTCGGTGGTTGGATAAATTGTATTGCTTTATCGAAATAATCGATGTTGCCTTTGGTAATGAGTGCTTTTATAGATGAACCTATATCCTGGCGGAAATAATGCAATTGAGCCGAAAGCCAGCGCCGCCTCTGGTTACTGAATACTTCGGCTTTCTGCACTTTTTCGTCATAAACCAAGGCGTCATGAAGATATTCAATTTTATGATTGCCTTTCAGCATTTTAAGTTCTATTTCTTTATCAAAACCACCAATTGCTGTCACTGACGACATCATGGTTTTAAAAAAATCGTATTTGAACGCCATGCCCGAACCAATTATAGCCGATGAAAACCCAAGCACCCTATGGCCTTTGCGGAAAATATGGTTGTTGATTTCCTCGCTTGCGGCATCTAAAATCGCTAAGGCTGTGTCCATATTTTTAGCAGCACGGTGTCCTTGGACAGCCATATATTTTCCTTCAAAAGTAGCATTTACTTTTGTCAGGAAGTCGGCAGCCATAACGTTATCGGCATCAAGAACAACTGCAATATCGTAATTATCAGCCAATTGCTCCATAGCTTTGATCAATGCTTTCGACTTGGTGCTTTTATCGAACTTAACTTCAATAACAATAATCGGGAGTTCTTTTAAACGCGTAATTGTTTCGGGCTGAAATGAATCGGCAATAATAACCACATCGTATTTTTCGTGCGGATAATCCTGGATTAGGGCTTCATTAGCAACTTCAAGAATTACATCATCCTCTTTATATCCAGGAATCAACACGGCAATTTTACGCAACTTTGGATTTTGGGCATAACGTGGTTGCTTGTAGAACAAACCAGCGAAAGCAAATACAAAAATGTAGAGAGTAGGAAAAAATAACGCTACACAGGCTACAATTTGTATTATGAGGTAGATTGATTGAAAAGCTGTGTTCATCGATAATTCGGGTTTTGATGTGTCTATTTACAACGAAGGATTTGTATGTATATCATTGATGAACAAATGCTTAACATTCCAAAGTATAGCTTTGATGTACGCGTAAAAATGTCCTCTTTGTTTTTTGATCATAAAAGTGGCAGCATTTTTTGGTATAGAAATAAAAGTCTGGTAAAGAAATGCGACTAGAAACTGAAAGCCTTTCACATTACGTCGCAGATACAAAATACGTGCGCGATTCATATAATACGTTTTAAAGGGCGTTAACCGTCCTGTCGAAATTGATTCCTTGTGCATCACAGTTGAGTTGTGAACGTACCATAATTCGTATCCCGCAGCCCTGATGCGCGCACCCCAATCGAGTTCCTCGTAATACAGGAAGTAGATTTCGGCCATTAAACCTACTTTTCTTACCACTTCAATGGGTATCATCATGGCGGCACCATGTACAAAATTGGTTGTTGTATCTTGGTCAAACTGTCCTGAATCAACAATTCCATAACCGTATCCATGGCTACGCATGGTATATGGATTTATTGGTGCTTGTCCTGAGAACTGAATAGTATCTGGTTGAAAGAAAAATTTTATTTTTGGGCTAACTGCCCCGATTTTGCTGTTACTTTCTAGTTTTTCAACCAATGGTTCCAGAAACCCAGTTTCAACTTCGGTATCGTTGTTTAGTAGCAGAATGTATTTGCCTTTTGCATGCTTTATCCCGATATTGTTCCCACCAGCAAAACCTAAATTTTTCTCACTTTGAATGAAAATTATTTCAGGATACGACTGTTTAATAATAGCCGGATCATCTTTGGGCGAAGCATTGTCAACCACAATGATTTCGATATTTGGGTAGGTAATATGCCGTAACGATTCGAGCAACGCACAAGTAACTTCAGGATGGTCGTAACTTATCGTGATTATTGAAACTAAGGGTTTCTCCATAACAGATAATTATTTGTTATTGCTTGAAATAGAGTTATCTGACTGCTAATTCATACTTCTTCTTAGGAAAAGGTTTGTCGCCAAAGATTATCTTTCGCGGTACATTTTATCGTAGTATTTTAAATAGTTGCCCGAGGTAACTTCATCGAGCCATTGTTGGTTTTCGAGATACCATGCAACTGTTTTCTCGAAGCCATCATTGAATTGTACTTCAGGCTGCCAACCAAGTTGTTCGTAGATTTTAGTAGCATCAATGGCATAACGCAGATCGTGTCCGGCGCGGTCTTTCACATAAGTGATAAGTTTTTCGCTTTCGCCTTCGGGGCGGCCAAGTTGGCGATCCATAATACGGCAAAGGGTTTTCACGATATCGATATTCTGACGCTCGTTGTTGCCTCCAATGTTGTAGGTTTCACCATTTATGCCTTTTTGGTAAATAAGGTCAATAGCTTTTGCATGATCAACAACATACAACCAGTCGCGGATATTGGTTCCCTGTCCATAAACAGGAAGTGGTTTGTTATGCCTTATATTATTAAGGATCAATGGAATGAGTTTTTCAGGGAACTGGTTTGGGCCATAATTGTTCGAGCAATTGGAAATTACAATTGGCAAACCATACGTGTGGTGATAGGCCCTCACCAGATGGTCGCTGCTGGCTTTGGATGCCGAATAAGGACTGCGTGGATCGTAAGGCGTGGTTTCGAGGAATTTTCCTTCATCGCCAAGGGAACCATAAACTTCATCGGTGGATACATGGTAAAACCTTTTACCTTCGAAATCATCTTTCCAGTAGTAACGTGCCGCATTCAGCAAATTCACGGTGCCAACAATATTGGTCATTATAAATTCCTTTGGGCTGGCAATGGAGCGATCCACATGCGATTCGGCAGCCAAATGTATCACACCATCGAAGCGGTAAGCATCGAAAGTGGCCATGATAAAATCCTCATCAACAATATCGCCTTTAATAAACTCGTAGTTCAGCTCTGATTCAATATCGGTAAGGTTGGTAAGGTTACCAGCATAAGTGAGGTTGTCGAGATTGAAAAAAAACGTTTCAGGATATTTATTAACAAGTAATCGAACAAGGTGCGACCCTATAAATCCGGCTCCACCGGTAACAAGTATTTTTTTCATGATGATTTAAGTTTTTGTTTTTAAAGTACTGGATTTGATTTGTTTATTAGAAAATTCCCGCTCAAGGGTTCATTGATTTGTGTGAAGCTATATGTTAAAGTTCTTCCGACAAAGTTATATTTTTTTTGCTGCAAGGGCTTTTTCCCAATTCCAGGCTGCAAGCATCATTTCGTCCACATTTTTTTCGGCTTTCCAACCCAATTCTTCGTTGGCAAAACGGGTATCGGCCCATACCATTTCCACGTCACCGGGTCGGCGCGGAACAATTTTATAGTTGAGTTTCTCGCCGCTCACTTTTTCAAAAGCATTTATTACATCCATGACCGAATAACCAATGCCGGTTCCGAGGTTGAATATTTCGAGATCGAGTTTACATTTGCCGTTGAGCATCCGTTCCACAGCTACCACATGGGCTTTTGCGATATCGACCACATGGATATAATCGCGCACGGCAGTTCCATCAGGAGTATTGTAATCGTTGCCAAACACGCTAAGGCAAGAACGTTGGCCAATAGCGGTTTGCGTAATGAATGGAACCAGATTGTTGGGGACACCCAATGGCAATTCACCAATCAACGACGTGTGGTGTGCGCCAATCGGGTTGAAATACCTAAGTGCTATGGCATGGATTGGATGTGCCATGGTAGTGAATTTCAGGATATCCTCGCACATTTGCTTGGTATTTCCATAAGGCGACCATGCTGGTTTTATAGGTGCTTTTTCTGTAACCGGCAACTCGTCGGGCTGGCCATACACCGTGCATGAGGATGAAAACACGAGGTTTGTAATCCCATTATTTTTCATCCCTTCGAGCAGGTTGATGAGCGATTGCACGTTATTGCGGTAATAATGCAAGGGTTTTTCCATCGATTCGCCCACCGCTTTGAAGGCTGCAAAATGAATTATCCCCGAAATATCGGAATGGCGATGCAAAAAATCGGTAGTGCGATCAGCATCGGCGAGGTCGAATTGTTCAAAGACTGGTACAATCCCTGTTATTTTAGCAATATTATCCAGCACCTCAATGGTTGAATTTGAAAGGTTGTCAATTATAACAACATCATAACCATGCTGTTGAAGTTCTACAACTGTATGCGACCCAATAAATCCCGTGCCACCGGTTACAAGTATTTTTTTATTTCCCATTTTGTTTATGTGGTTTATATAGTGTTTGTGTATTTTACTGTAAATTTAACCGAATTATCCGGATAATCACAAGGTGTACAAATATTTTCTTTCGCTTATTAAACAATTTGTGGTTTTTGCTTTTCGCCCCAATATTGAAATGCTTTTTTAAGGTCTTCAACTTTTAGCGGCTTGGTAATATAATCGTCCATGCCTATTTCCATACATTTTTCCTTATCGCTTTTCATGGCATTTGCAGTCATCGCTATTATAATTGGCCTGTTGGCTTTCAAGTGATCGATTATTACACTTGTTGCCTCGTAGCCGTCCATCTCTGGCATTTGTATATCCATAAAAATAAGATCATACCGTTGTCTTTTTACCGCCTCTATCACTTCCAACCCATTAGCAACTATATCGGCAGTATAACCAAGTAGTTTCAGCACGTTCCTGATCATTTTTTGGTTGATGATATTATCTTCGGCAACCAGGATTTCGAATGGATAATCTTCGGCAAGCTTTCCCAAATCCGAATCTGCCAAAAGGGTATTTGAGGTATTTAGTGCAAGTGGCGAAAGTGCTTTCGACAGGATTTCGGACAATTGCGAATGTTTTATAGGCTTGTTTACATAATAAGCAAACAGGTTCTGCATTTCTTCTTTTTGAAAATTGTAGCCAATAGACGTGAGCATTATAAGTGGAAGACCATTTTTGTCCAAGGTTTTTCTAATCTCTTTTGCCAGCATGATTCCATCCATTTCTGGCATTTGCATGTCTAAAATGCCAATATCGAAAATTTTGTTGGTGCTGTTACTCAGCAGTTCAAGAGCTACTTTCCCTGATTCGGCAGCAATGCTTTTCATCCCCCATAATCCGCATTGAAGTTGCAATATTTTTCGGTTGGTAGGATTGTCGTCAACAATAAGCACATTTTTGCCAGATAAAATATCCAGACTCTTGTCGTCCTGGTTTGTATCGCTAACCGAAACAGTATATTGTGTTTGTAGGGTAAACCGGAAATCGGATCCTTGTCCTTCGATGCTTTCGACCCATATTTTACCTTTCATCAGTTTTACGAGGTTAGAAGTTATGGCAAGGCCTAAACCAGTTCCTCCATATTTTCGGGTTGTAGTAGTATCGGCTTGACTAAATGGCGTAAAAATAGACGTTAGTTTATTTTGAGGTATTCCTATACCGGTGTCTTTTATCGAAAATTCGAGAGTAACAATTTCTTCGGTTTTTTTAGCTTCCGCTAAATGAATATAAATTTCACCGCTTTCGGTAAATTTAATGGCATTGCCAATAAGGTTGACCAATATTTGTCGCAAACGGAATCCATCGCCAAAAACATATTGGCTTACATCAGCATCAACAAAATACATAATTTCAATCCGTTTTTCAAGGGCTTTGGGGGCCGAAAGGTCAAGTACGTCCTCAATGCAGCGCCTTATGTCGAAAGCGTTATTTTCCAATTCCATGTGCCCCGATTCTATCTTCGAGAAATCGAGTATTTCGTTTATGATGCTCAATAAATTATCGCCCGAAGTTTCAATAATTTCGATATACTCGCGCTGCAACGGGGTGAGGTCGGTATGCAGCAGTATGCTTGTCATGCCAAAAACGCCATTCATTGGTGTACGTATTTCGTGGCTCATCGAAGCAAGGAACTCTGATTTTGCTTTATCGGCAGCTTGGGCATTTTCCATTGCCAACCTCAGGTTTTCCTGCGATTCGTATCGGCGAATGGCATTCCGCACGTTGTTGGCCAACATTTTAAGGGTGCTTTCCTCGCTTGCCGTCCATGGGTGTTCGTTGATGCAATCAGCAAAACCCACCAAACCCCAGAACGATTCATCTTCGATATCAATGATTGGGACAACCAGAAAAGACTTGATCATTTGCCTTTGGAGCAATACTTTCATTTGACCGGTAAACTCAGATGTGCGGGTATTTATAGGCTTGTGTTTTAGCAAGTTGGCATACCAGGCACTCTCATCGTGATGGTACACAAACTCGGCTGCTTCCAATGGGTTTATTTGAGCCAAAATATCAGGAGTAACCCATTGGTAAACACTTTTTACTTTACGGATACCAGCAATTTTATCCGATTCGTTTCTAAATACAAAAATCCGGTCTATTTGCGAAATCTCCCCAATTGCTTTCAAGGCTTTGGTAATAGAAATATCAGGGTTTTCGCCGGTCAGCAATTGATTGGAAGCTTCGGTCAATCCCTGGAGCATGTTGCTTTGGCGGAGCAGTTGCGATTCGCCAAGACGGCGATCGGTGTTTTCTTGCAGCAATTCTATTTTTTGTTGGTTAAAAACCCTAATAAGATGTGCTACCTGACTGAACTCGTCTTTGTTTTTTTCGAGCAAACCCAATTGCGATACATCCCCATCGCTAAGGCTCGCGGAAATGATTTTCAATGGTTTGCGAACCCACATATAAAGAACGATGAAAAAACTTAAAACAATGAATGACAAAAAGATACATAGAAAAATAAAAACAAACCTGTTTATTTTATTGAAGTGCGACAATTCGGTATTCGATTTTTCAAATTCCAGAAAAACGGTTTCTTTGGATACCTCATTCAATAATGGTTTATACACGATAAGCGAATCGTTTTCAATCCTGTAAAGATCTTTCCCTTTTTCACCATAGCTTTTTGATATATTGCATGATGTATTTTTTGAAAGTTCGAGCATAAAAGGCTTGTCCCAGTTTTTGCTGAGCACAAAAATGCCCCGCGCAGGAGTGCTATGCTTGGTGTCGAGGGTTGGATGTATGGTTGAAGCTGCAATTTCGATAATACCATTTGGCGAATCATAAAAGTAATGTAAGTAACCGCTGCGCAAAACTGTATTGACCACTTTGCGTTTTTGAGCGGTATCGGCAAAAATTTCTTCTTGCTTGCTGCCAAAATTATACACAAGTTGCCTGTCGAGGTTGTAAACCAATATGGAACTGAGCTTAAAAGATTCGAGGCTTGTGCCAATGTTGCTCAAAGCCCAATTGTTATCGGGCTTGTTGACATAATAAATAAGATCGTCCCAAATTGTATAATCATCAAGAATTTGATCTAATTGGCTGGATTTTACATTTATAGCCGTATTCACCAATTCCACTTGCTGCCCAACCGAAGATTGCAGCATCAGGTCATTTTGTTTTTTCTGCGTTTTGAAAAACAGGAACAAGGCCGCACCTAAGAGAATAATAGTTGCCGAAAACAAAAGTAGGATCCTATTGCGAATGGTCATGGTAACAGGTAAAATTAGAAATCGGCGGTGCCTGACAAATGGGTTTGGTTTGCAGTATAAGTGGCATTAAAGCATTATCCTTATTAGTACACAAGTAGAATATTTGTTTATTGAAAAATCGGTTAAAAGTAATAAAATATATTAATAGGGATAAAAAAATGTTTCACCTGTATTAATAATTTCGGTGATAAAAAATGAACACTATAACAAATCGTGAAATAGTAATGTAAAAATATACAATAGCATATTCATGAGTGAAACTGCAATGTAAAAATCAGTACAGTCCTATTGCTGGCAAAAAAAGTGTAATAGGTGATGATTAGAAAACGCAATTTCCCTAAAAGGATTGATTATTGAACCCTTCTCACGATTATCATTTGATTTGCTAAGTACAATATATTTCGATCCTTTTACGCGGTCGGGTGCATTTTTGTACTTTTGCCCCAATTACATTTCTCATTTGGAATCTGATAAAACCGAAGTGTTAAAATTTTGGTAATACTCCGATTCCTCCCAACCTGCAAAATAGTAACAAACCTAAAAAATAAATTTATGCTCCCAACCGTAAACCCAACAACCACTTCCGCCTGGAAAGAACTTGAAGCATATTTCGCAACTTTTAAAGGCACTCAAATGAAGAGCCTTTTTGCTACCGATGCACATCGTTTCGAGAAATACTCGTTGAAATTTGAGGATATGCTTGTCGATTTCTCTAAAAATATTGTTGACGACCACATATTTTCATTGTTGATGCAATTGGCCAGGGAATGTGGGCTAAAAGATGCCATTGTAAGTCAGTTTACAGGCGAACGCATCAATAAAACCGAGAACAGGCCGGTTCTTCATACTGCATTGCGGAACAGGGGAAATTCGCCAGTGTATGTGGATGGGAAAGATGTAATGCCCGATATAAACCGGGTGCTCGCACAAATGAAAGCATTTTCCGAAAGCATTATTTCGGGCGAATGGAAAGGATACACAGGCAAACCGATAAGCGACATTGTGAACATTGGCATTGGAGGTTCCGATTTAGGGCCACTTATGGTAACTGAAGCGTTGAAACATTATCAGAAAGAAAATATCAAACTTCATTTTGTTTCCAATGTTGATGGCACACACATTGCCGAAACCTTGAAACTGGTGAACCCCGAAACCACGCTTTTCATCATCGCTTCCAAAACTTTTACAACACAGGAAACCATGGTCAATGCCGAATCGGCAAGAACCTGGTTTCTTTCCCATGCCAACAACACCGATTTTGTCAAACACCATTTTGTAGCTCTTTCCACCAATGCAAAGTCAGTAGCAGCATTTGGAATCGACACCAAAAATATGTTCGAGTTCTGGGATTGGGTTGGAGGTAGGTATTCGTTATGGTCGGCAATTGGGCTTTCGATTGCCTGTGGCATTGGTTTCGAGAATTTCGAGGAACTGCTCGAAGGTGCAAATGCTATGGACAAGCATTTTGAGGAAACCGATTTTGAAAATAATGTACCAGTAATACTGGCTGCTATTGGTATTTGGTACAACAATTTTTATCGTGCCGAAACCGAAGCTATTTTACCTTACGACCAATATCTCCATCGTTTTGCAGCGTATTTCCAGCAAGGAAACATGGAAAGCAACGGCAAATACATCGATCGCAACGGCAAAAAAGTTGCTTACCAAACCGGCCCAATCCTTTGGGGCGAACCTGGAACCAACGGCCAACATGCTTTTTACCAACTTATCCATCAGGGTACAAAAATGATTCCTTGCGATTTTATGGCACCAGCTATCAGCCACAACCCGCTGAGTGACCATCACCCAAAACTGCTGGCCAACTTTTTTGCGCAAACCGGAGCGTTGATGCTTGGCAAAACAGCCCAACAAGTTGAATCTGAATTGAAATCCGCAGGCAAAAACCAGGCAGAAATTGACGAAATGCTTCCTTACATGGTTTTTGAAGGCAATATACCCACAAACTCTTTCCTCTTCAAAAAGCTTACCCCACGTACATTAGGCTCATTGATTGCAATGTATGAACAGAAAATTTTTGTTCAGGGCGTAATCTGGAATGTGTATAGTTTCGACCAATGGGGCGTACAATTAGGGAAACAATTGGCAAACATCATTTTACCAGAACTAGAAGGAGATTCCGCAGTCAGCAGCCTTGATGCCTCCACAAACGGGCTAATAAACGAATATAAAAGGATGAGATAGCACCTATAATATAGTTCTGAAAATTGTTTAAAAGCCCTAATGAATCAGGGCTTTTTTTATGACAGCTTGTCAGTTTTTGATTGCAGTCTGACAATAAGTATAATAACTGAAACATGAAAAGGCAATCTGACATTTCCCTAAGTAATTTTGTCATAAAAAATATAGGAATATTTGAGTACAAACTTCAGGTATCCTGTAGTTTAAGAAATATTAGCCGCATTAGAATTTTGGCATTTATTTTGTTGTACGCTATCCAAAATTAATTAACTCAAGTTGTTTAACCAATCAAAAAAAGGAGGCTATCATGTCACTAATTAAAAGAGAAAGTTATCTGCCGGCATGGTCAAATTTCTTTGGGGATTTTTTACACCATGACTGGTACGACTGGTCCAACCAGAATTATTCGCTTACCAACACCACCTTGCCATCAGTGAACATCAAAGACACAGAAGAAGCGTTTTTTGTCGAGATGGCAGCTCCAGGAATGGTAAAAGATGATTTCAAAATCGAACTGACAAACAATCTTCTTACCATCTTTTCGGAGAAACAATCCGAGAATCAAGTTAAAGACAAGGAACGGATTTCGAGGCGCGAATTCAGTTACCAATCGTTCAGCCGTTCGTTCATTTTGCCAGCAATAGTAGATAATGAAAGAATTGCTGCTAAGTACGAAAATGGCATCCTATCTATCAATATTCCAAAAAAAGAGGAAGCTAAACCGAAACCCACCAAGCAAATCACGGTTTCGTAACATAAAAAACCGGTCGGCAGCGACCGGTTTTTTATTTAATGTATTTCCAAATTGTTCGTTAATGAATTTCAATAATCATATTATCAGCATTATACAAATTATTCTTTCGCTTTCGAATATGTTGATAATCTATGTTTAAATTCATTTTGCAAGTCCAATGAAACAGTTTTTCCCTATGCTATAAATAAAAACTTACAGGGCATTGCTTCGATGGTCAATTTGGTAAAACGATTAAACGTCCCTTTGTTATCGATTTACAACCTATCATCAAATTATTTTTTCTGTTTTTCCGAAACAGGTTGACAGCGAATGTAATAATTGTATATTTATCGAAAATTTAATCGGAACATTTATGAAATATTTATTGACCATAATCCTGACTTTCTTGATGGTTTTCAACCAGTTAACCGCACAGGATGCCGCCCAATGGAGAGGCAAAAACCGCGATGGCATATATAACGAAACAGGCTTGCTCCGTTCGTGGCCCGAAAGTGGCCCTACACTTTTATGGCATTACGACAACATTGGCGAAGGGCATTCATCGGCTGCGGTTGTTTCGCACGATATGGTTTACACTGCTGGGATGCTCGATGGCAAAGGCCACATATTTGCATTTTCACTCGATGGCAAACTTGTTTGGGATACACCGTATGGCGACGAATGGGCGGAGAATTATCCCGGAACCCGCACTACTCCGCTGATCAACGACGGTAAAGTATATCTGATGAGTTCGTTCGGCAAGATTGTCTGCCTATCGGCTGATAAGGGAAATATGCTCTGGTCAGTCGAAAACATGAAAGAATACGATGGGCGCAATATAGTTTGGGGCGTTACCGAAAATCTGCTTATTGATGGCGAAAAACTCTTTTGCACCGTTGGTGGCGAAAAAAACAATGTAATTGCACTGAACAAAAACACTGGAAAACTGATATGGAGCAATCCCGGAAACGGACAAATAAGCGCTTATTGCTCCCCCGCTTTAATAACATTGCCCTCCCGGAAAATAGTTGTTACCATGACGGAAAAATCCATTCTTGGTATTGATGCAGAAACCGGCTGGAAACTTTGGGACTACGAACAGATTAACATGTATGCCGTACATGCCAACACACCTTTGTACAAGGATGGTTTTCTGTATTGCGTTTCAGGATATGGCTATGGAGGCGTGATGCTGAAACTGTCAATTGATGGAAGCTCGGTTGAAAAAGTGTGGAAAAATGCAGTTCTCGACAGCCGAATGGGTGGAATGGTTTTACTCAACGGACGTGTTTACGGGCTTGGCGATAAAATCAAAGGCTTGCATTGCCTCGACTGGAAAACAGGGGAAGAAGTTGCTTTCGAAAAATTTAATGGAAAACCTGGTACCATAATTTCAGCCGAAGGCTTGATTTATACATACGACGAAGGTGGAATTGTTGCGTTAATAGAGCCAACAGCAACAGGTTTTAACAAAATCAGCTCTTTTAAAATACCTTATGGAGCTGATCAACATTGGGCGCATCTGGTAATCGATAATGGTAGGTTGTACATTCGCCATGGTAATTCGCTGATGGTTTATGATATAAGGAAGTAACTCAGGGAAATTGAACCTGTTTTTGGTTAATTTGGTTTGATTTTGATCTTGGTTCATCCCAAAATACACGACTTACAAATTACGATTTACGATTTGTTTTCAGCGAGTTATACTTGTCAATCGTAATTCGGACATCGTAAATTAAATTGAAATTCGACTCTATGGACAGACTCTATTTAGGGAAACCCTCCATCACCTGCTCGAAATAACCTTGTGGGAGCGGTTGGTCAAAATGATGCTGAAAATATTGACAGAGCTCGCCCAAATATTGAACATAGACATTGAAGAGACAATGGTAACCCTGATGCAAAGTGACAAAGCGAGCAGGCAACTAATCATAATGCACAATGCGCTCAACGATTTTGACCAAAATGGGCAAAATAACCCTTAATTTGCCTTTGTTGCCGCATAGGCATCATAACGAAACACTTAGGCTGATTTCCGACATGGATTTTACAATGCAACACCCCATATTGGTAAGCAGAGTCGTTGTGGGAAACTTTAGTAATCAATTAGTCCAACCATTAAAATCATTATTGAAAATTTCAAATTTTGTACCTTTGCCTTTTAATTAACGAATATCAGAAAGTATGAAAGCTTATGTATTTCCCGGACAGGGAGCGCAGTTTGTTGGAATGGGACAGGATTTATACAACAACCATCCACTTGCAAAAGAAATGTTTGAAAAAGCCAACGAAATATTGGGTTTCCGGATTACCGACCTTATGTTTGCCGGCACCGACGAGGACTTACGCCAAACGCGCGTTACCCAACCGGCAATTTTTCTTCATTCAGTGATTCTGGCTGCAACACTCCCTGATTTCGAGCCAGATATGGTTGCCGGCCATTCGCTTGGCGAGTTTTCGGCCTTGGTTGCCAACAAAGCATTATCCTTCGAAGACGGCCTCAGGCTGGTTTATGCCCGTGCCATGGCCATGCAAAAAGCCTGTGAAGCCGAACCCAGCACCATGGCCGCAATCCTTGGCCTCGACGATGCAAAAACCGAAGAAGTTTTAGCCGGCATTGATGAAATTGTTGTGCCAGCAAATTATAATAGCCCTGGCCAATTGGTTATTTCCGGCTCGATAAAAGGAATTGAACTTGCATGTGTGGCATTAAAGGCAGCTGGGGCTAAACGTGCCTTGCCACTCAAAGTTGGCGGAGCCTTCCATTCGCCACTTATGGAACCTGCCAGGCTCGAATTGGCCGAAGCTATTGAAACCACCGCATTTAGTAACCCAGTTTGTCCGGTTTACCAAAACGTTGATGCAAAACCCTATACAAACCCAACGGACATAAAAGCTAATTTGGTTTTACAACTTACATCGCCAGTACGTTGGACGCAAATGGTGCAAAATATGGTTGCATATGGAGCTACAACCTTTATCGAACTTGGACCTGGAACCGTTCTTCAAGGACTCGCGAAGAAAATTGCTCCGGAAGTGGAAACCATGGGGTTTTAATTTGCTTACTTTAAAATAAAGCCTTGTTACTGAAAAGTCGCAGGGTTTTTTATTGAACTTTTTGTCCACTCCGACAATCCAAAATAAAGAAAGCCAATGAGCCACTACAGCTCAGAAAACACTGACGTACATTAAGCACTTTTTGTTTGCATTTTACATTTGGCGCATCAAATGCAACAGCATCACGGACTCTTTATAAAAATGGCAATTGTGAGTAAACTTAGAGGTTTTGTGCCACTTCGGCAGGTATTTCATCAGGCTAAAAGCAGCATTCAGCGAAACACTTTGTGGTAGAAAAAGACCGATGATAACAGTCCATAATGTTCATTATCAATTACATTACAAACGTATCTATAACCAACCGAAGAATATGACTTTAGATGATGTGATGCAGCAATTACAACTTTTGGGGCACGAGGAAATAAAGAATATTTTCTTAAAACATGGGGCACGAGAACCCTTTTTCGGTGTGAAAGTTGGTGATTTAAAGACAATTCTGAAAAAGGCTAAAACAAATTATCCACTTGCGCTTGAACTTTACAATACCGGAAATACAGATGCCATGTATCTGGCCGGACTAATGACCGATCCGGAAAAAATGAGTCGCATCGACCTGATTAACTGGGCCGAAACTGCATATTGGTATATGATAAGTGAATATACTGTTGCATGGGTTGCTTCCGAAAGTCTTTACGCAACCGAACTTGCTTTGGAATGGATTGAATCGGATAAAGAACCGGTTGCGGCCGCAGGATGGTCAACCCTTGCGAATTTTGTTGCCCTGAAAAATGACAATGCTATAGATTATCAGCTATTCAGTTCATTATTAGACAGAGTAGCCGATACTATTCATTCTGAGAAAAACCGAGTGCGTTACGCCATGAACAGTTTCATGATTTCAGTGGGTGGCTATTGCTTGCACCTTTCTGAAAAAGCCATCAAAACAGCTTCTTCGGTTGGAAAAGTGAATGTAGAAATGGGTGGAACAGCCTGTAAAGTCCCTGTTGCAGTGGAGTACATTGATAAAATGCACAAAAGGGGGATGATTGGAAAAAAGAAAAAGACGGTGCGGTGCTGATTAGGTGGTACTTTAATAGACTTTTCGTAGGAATAACTCAAAACAAAGAGAGATATATTGGCATTTTGTTTTATAAATGCTTTGACAAACAAACAATATCAATAAATAACAATTGAAAGAATAATTGCTTTTTACGCTATCCGAACCCTTCCATTTATAAGTTCGTAAGTTGCCTTACTCTCAGGGCAAGTAGCTTTTCCATCCTTGTCGAAATTCAATTTATGCCCAAATTCGCTCATCCAACCGGCCTGCCGTGCAGGGTTTCCAACAACCAAAGCATAAGCTGGAACCGATTTTGTAACCACAGCTCCAGCTCCAATAAATGCAAATTCCCCAATTTCGATACCACACAGCACGGTTGCATTTGCACCGATGGTAGCTCCCTTTCGGACAAATGTTGACATGTATTCGTTTTTTCTGTTTATTGCGCTGCGCGGGTTTACTATATTTGTAAATACCATTGATGGGCCGAGAAAAACATCATCCTCGCAAACCACACCAGTATAAATAGAAACGTTGTTTTGGATTTTTACATTTTTGCCAAGTATCACATCTGACGACACTACAACATTCTGACCAATATTGCAGCCTTCGCCAATGATACATCCCGACATGATGTGCGAAAAATGCCAAATCCTTGTCCCAGTTCCAATTGAACATTTCTCATCGATTACTGATGTGGGATGTGCAAAGTATTGTGTTTCGATCATAAATTGGCAGTTAGGCTATTAAGGTGTTAGGAGGAAGAGAGACTGAAAGCTACACAAAGAGAAATCACAGTTTTTCAGAATTGAGATTAAAAAACGTGCTTTAATAAAAACAGGTTATTTGTGATTATTTCATTGCATCAATGTTGAAATCCTGTAAAATCAGGTGTTGTTTCCAACCATTTTTTCCGCAAACCAGATTTTTCAGGCTACATTGGTTCAACGCCTACAAATGTACTAATTGTTGATCATGTAATTATATTTCAAATCCCGGTTTAAGGCAAAGTAAGCATCCGACAAAAACTATTTAAAGTATGGATTAAAGCAAGTATGGCAATTAGGATTCTGTAACAAATTGATATAAAGATGATTATTTGCCAAACAGCCAAAACCAATATTTTCCCCATTCCTTTATATCCTTTTTAAAACAAGGAATTACTGGTACGATTTGTTGATGTTCTGTATGTTAGACTCAAACTTGAAGAATAAAAGAATGCTACTTATATTAAATAAATATTATTTTTATACAATTCATTGTAAATTTGCACGTTGTTTAATAATTAACCAAAAAAAAACTATGAAAAAATTATTTTTGCTGATGTTGATTCCGGTCATGTTGATGACCGTGAGTTGCAATAACATGAAAGAAGAAAATGCAAGGCTTAAAATTAAAAATGACAGCCTCTTAGCACTTGGATTTCAGAAAGATACTACCGTTATGGAATTTGTGAGGGCATTTAACGACATTCAGTCGAACCTCGATTCAATCAAATTAAAAGAAAACATTATCAGCCAGAACACCAATGGTGGCACTGAAGTACAAACTAGCGCACGTGAGCAGATTACTGGCGACATTACTGCAATATATGTGATGCTTCAAAAGAACCGCGATATGGTTACCTCGCTTCGCGCGAAACTGAAAAAATCGGAATCTGGGCTATCGGGTGCAAATATTAAAATTGCCGAACTTGAAAAAATGATCGACAACCTCACTATGTCAATCGAAAATAAAAATACCGAGATTTCTGAATTGAAAGATCAACTTGGCAAAATGAACATCAAAGTTCAGGATTTAGGAAACCAGGTCACAAACCTGAATACCAATGTTGAAAACCTGAGTGCCGAAAACAAAGCCAAACAACAGGCTATAGAAGAAAAGACTGCTGCTCTCAATACCGCTTATTATGTTGTGGGTACAACCAAAGAACTTAAAGAGAAAAAAATCATCGATAAATCAGGTGGGTTTATTGGGCTTGGACGTTCAAAAACTGTTACCGAAAATTTCGACAAAACGTATTTCACCAAGGCCGACATTACCAGCCTGAACGAAATTTCTATATTCAAAAAAAAGGCGGCTTTAATCACCAACCATCCTGCAGGTTCATACAAATTTGAAGGAGCCGACAAAAAAACAGTCGATAAGCTGATCATTCTTGACTACACCGAATTTTGGAGCAGGAGCAAATATCTCGTAATTATTGCCGATTAAAATCTGTTTCCTTTCGAGCACTAAAACCGGTTCCTGAAAAGAGCCGGTTTTTTAGTATCAAAGCGTTTCAGGATTTTACTTTTTGTCTCCAAAAAACGGTTCACCCAGTCCAATATAATTAAACTGTACATTTGCACATGAAAATTCGTAACCTATTATTCGCAATTGCCTTGCTGCCATGGTTTGCAGCCTGGTCGCAATCAGCTAAAAACTCAACAAAACAGCCATTTGTGGCTATTTTTTATAACGTTGAAAACCTGTACGATACGCAGGATGACCCCAAAATAAACGACGATGAATTTACGCCAAGTGGTAAAGTGCCTTGGACCGATGAACGCTTTCAGACAAAAATCGAGCATTTAGGACAGGTAGTTTCTGATATAACAAAACCTGGAATGCCTGACATTATTGGTTTTGCTGAGATTGAAAACAAGCCTGTTTTGGAAATGCTTGTTTCGACAGCAGCTCTGAGTAAGATCAAATACGGCATTGTTCATTACGACAGCCCCGACGAACGTGGAATTGATGTGGCTATGCTTTATAACCCGGCAACATTCAAGGTGATTTCTTCCGAACCTTTGCAAGTTACACTTCCTGCCGGCGACCGCACCCGCGACATACTTTATGTAAAAGGCAAGCTAAACTCAGGCGAAATGCTGAATGTTTTTGTCAACCACTGGCCATCGCGCCGTGAAGGCACCGAACTTTCGGAACCTAAGCGCATGGCTGCAGCCACAGTTTTACGCAGCAAACTTGATGAAATACAAAAACTTGAAAAATCACCTAATGTATTGATTTTGGGAGATTTCAACGACGAACCATCCAACAACAGTATAACGGAAGGGATTAAAGCATTAAGCCCTGATAAATCGTTCGACAGCAATAATTTATATAGTTTGTTATACCCACAGTATAAAAATGGCGATGGAAGCCTTTACTATAAAGACTGGGATCTATTTGACCAAATAATTGTTTCGGGGAATATGCTTTCGAATATAAAAGGTTTGAGGACTTCGGTGAATGATGCTGCAATTTTCAAAGCTGATTACCTGTTGTTTACAAACAAATCTGGCGAAGCGCGCCCCAACCGCACAATGGGCGAAAAATATTTCGGCGGTTACAGCGATCATCTGCCTGTTTATGTGAAGTTCGAAATAAAATAATTGCTTATTTCAACGAATCTCCATCCTGCGTCTTCGGCACAAGGTCAAAGTTCACTTCTTTCAATAGAATGCCAGCAGTGTCGTAAAAACGCCAGGCTCCCACGCGCGCATCATCCAGGTAATTCCCTTCGATGTATTTTTTGCCGTTTGTGTGGTAGGCAATTCCTAACCCATTACGTTTTCCGTCTTTGTAATCGCCTTCGCTCCATATTGTTCCGTTTTCGTACCAAGCTTTCCATGGGCCGTTACGTTGCATTTCCTTGTATCCGCCTTCCATCTTTTTCTGCTTGTTTTCGTAATATACTACTTCGCGGTCGAGGATAAGCTCGCCGGATTTTTTAATATAATACTTAACATCTCGTGGGTTGCCGTTCTCATAAGTCGATTCAACAACTTTTTTCTCGGAACATCCGAAAGTCAAAACAGCGATTATTGCAACAAATAAATATTTTTTCATGATTTTTTAATTTCTGTCGAAAGTTATCCTTAAGCCTTTTTTTGAATCGTTTATTATTCCCTTATCGTAAACAAGGTGGCCATTAACAAAAGTTTTTTCAACTTGTGAACCGAAAGATGTCCCTTCAAAAACCGACCAGCCGCATTTGTAAAGGATGTTATCCTTTTGAACCACAATAGGTTTTTCGGGGTTAACAAGCACCAGATCGGCAAAATAACCAGTGCGGATGAATCCCCGATTTTCGATATTGTAGCACACGGCAGGCGCATGGCACATTTTTTCGACTATCGCACGAAACCCGATTTTACCTTGCTCCACCATTTGCAACATGGCAAGTAATGAATGTTGAACAAGCGGCGTACCCGAAGGAGCTTTAAAATAGGAGTTTGACTTCTCTTCGATTAGATGCGGTGCATGATCGGTAGATATTATATCCACC
>CAIRHD010000040.1 GCA_903878265.1 uncultured Bacteroidales bacterium
CCACCAAAAAGGCAGAGCCTTAGCTTTATAAATGAACATAAAATGAAGCACCAGTTTTATCCAATGTCCTGCCAATCCTGGCTCGCCCATGGTGTAGTTCAAATCGCGTCCCCATTTCGGATATTTTTCGTAATCAGGAACCACAGGAAAAACGGTCATGGTTGCTGCCATGCCATCGCGTAAGCCATAACCGGACGAAATAATACATGCAGCTCCCATTTTTCCCATCGAAGCTTTATGGTTAAGTTCCTTACGCCCGGTCAAAATGAGTTCAGAAATATTGAGTGCCACAACTTTACCCATAATACCTGATGGCATTCCAGTTCGCGGAGGCGTAGGAAATATAGAAAGGCCATTTTTATTGGTCATGGGTTTAGAAATGGCATGAGGCGGTGCAAACGCTATTCCTGCAGCAAAAATAGTGTCGAATTTTGGGCTTTGATATACTGACGGCCAGTCTGCTATCGACCAATCTTCAAAATCTTTTGGCTGATAGTTGGCATCCACTTTCATAAAACCGCTTGGTGCGAACAAATCCGAAGTGATTTCAATGCCATCTTTAGCGAAAGCTTTAATCCCGACTCCTGCAAAAGCAGGAATCAACATGGCAAAATCAAATTCTTGCTCATGTGTTTCGCCATCAAGTGTTTGATAATGAGCTTTGCCCTTTTCAACTTTGGTAATTCCGGCACGCTTTATCCACTTGATGCCATACTCCGCAAGGATAGATTCGGTGAAGATACGGGTAGATGTAACATATCCGCCTTTCTTGATAAATGCCCCTCCCATACCAAAATCACCGACTTCGTATTCGTTTGTAATCCAGATAATTTCAGCTTTGTCGTTGAGTTTGCGTTTGTTAATTTCGAAAGCCACGTTAAGCGCGTACTCAAATGCCGCACCCTGGCAAGTTGCCATTGGGTGGCCGGTACCTATTAGGAAACGTTGCTTTTCGCCCTTGGCCATTTTGTCGAGCGACAGCTGCAACTTTTCCCAGGCATGACCTGCATGTTGGTAGGTACATACCGATTCGCTAAAACCATCAGGACCCAAGCCCTCGGTTGCACCAAAATTAAGCCTCGGCCCAGTGGCATTTACTAGAAAATCAAATTCTACTTTATCAGTTTGCCCGCTTTTATCCTGCGAAGTGTATTCAATGGCCACAAACTGCTTTGGATTATCGGCACTGCCTTCGGGAAATATGGCAATCGCTTTGGCCTGTTTATATTCAATGCCTAACCTTTTATATACCGGTGCCAGCTCGAAAGTAACGTTCTTCGCCGTCATTTGCCCAATCCCGACCCAGATATTGGACGGGATCCATTGGTATTTTGTATTTGGGCTAATAACGATTACCTCATGGTTTTTGCCAAGTTTCCGTTTCAAAATCTGTGCGGCGGTGTGCCCGGAAATGCCAGCACCTAATACTACTACCCTTGCCATAAATCAGTTTTTTAATTCGCTAAAGGTATAAATAACTTGAAATGGAAAACAATAGTGGAATAAATAATTTTTGTATAGCTTTAGTATGATAGTTGGGATCAAATGCAGCGCGTTCTTACTCCGAAAAGCTTAGTAACCGCGATTCATGTTCAAGGTTCAACTGCTTCACATTCAATTGTTCATTTATTTAATTGTTCAAAAACTTTTTTATACCCAATATCAAAAAGCCTTGTGAAAGCTTATTTTTGGAGAACTAAAAAATAAATCGTTAAAACTTCATGCCATTAATCTTGCTTTCGTAATATTTTTTACCCTCATCTGTGCAGATGC
>CAIRHD010000041.1 GCA_903878265.1 uncultured Bacteroidales bacterium
GAGGGGAGAATGGGAGACTGGGCGAGGGGAGAATCGTAGAAAAAAGAGGGGAGAAAAGGTGAGGGGAGAAAAGGGAGGAGGGAATTGAGAGTTGTAGTTTGGTTTTCTTTTCAATTTAGAAAGATCAAAAGAATTACTTAATGAAAATACTGAGTTATAGGGAATTGCGGGTGTATCAGTCTGCTTTGGTTTTGGCGATGGAAATTTTCGAAATAACGAAGTCATTTCCTTCTGAAGAAAAGTATTCCCTGACCGACCAAATTAGAAGGTCATCACGTTCAGTATGTGCAAACATAGCAGAAGCATGGAGGAAACGAAGGTACAAAGCAGCTTTTATTGCAAAAATTAATGACTCCGAAACTGAAGCTTGTGAAACGCAGGTTTGGCTTGAAATAGCTCAACTATGCAAATATCTTGGTGAAGAAAAAGCAAATGGTTTGCTTTCAAAATATGATCACTTACTGAGCCAACTTGTATTAATGATTAATGATGCCGACAAATGGATAATTGAAAAAAAATAACTTTTTGCCGACTTTCCTTGTCTCCCTCTCCTTGTCTCCTGTCTTCCTTGAAATCAAATACAGAATTATATACAAAAAATGGAACTTGAACTAAACCTCGAAGGCCGTAAGGCTATACTAAAAGAAATTAGCCGCGAAGGCAACCAGATTACAATTGCTGTTGATGATGAGGTGTTTAACGTTGACCTTGTAAAAGTTGGTCCAGCCGAGTATTCTATACTATACAAAGGCAAATCCTACAACATAGAGGTAGTGCCAGGACGCGAGCAAAAGCATTATACGGTAAACACATTTTATTTCTCACATGAAATAGAAGTTGTGGATGCCGAAACACGCTATATCCGTAGCCGCGACAATGCTGCCGGTGGTCATGCAAGCAATATTATCCGCTCCCCAATGCCTGGGAAAATTGTGAAAATACTTGTTGCTGTTGGCGATGCCGTTGAAGTAGGCCAAACAGTAATCATAGTTTCAGCAATGAAAATGGAAAGCGAATTTAAAGTTACCAAAGCTGGGATAGTTAGCGAAATACCTGTTGGAGATGGCGATACAGTGGATGGGAACCAGATATTGGTGGTAATTGATGCTGAATAATTCGCTAATTTGAAAATGCATTAATTTGAAAATTTAAAAATGGGGGTTTCAACGTTGTTTGTACCTCGAGATAATTAGGGATACTTTTAAAAAATCAAAAACAGTATATGTCCACATTGAAAGATAAATTCAAAAAACTGGAAGAAAAAAACCGCGTAGCCGAACTTGGCGGCGGACAAGATAGGATTGATCGCCAACATTCGGCTAACCGTAAGACTGCACGCGAACGCCTCAACGATTTGCTGGATCCCGGCACTTTTGTTGAACTCGACAAGTTTGTGGTTCACCGTTCCCGTGATTTTGGCATGGAAAAAAACCTGATTTCGGGTGATGGTGTGGTAACCGGCTATGGAAAAATTGATGGTCGTTTGATTTATGTTTTTGCTCAGGATTTTACTGTTTTTGGTGGAACCATGAGCCGCTCCAATGCCGATAAGATTGTAAAAATCATGGACATGGCCATAAAAATGGGTGCGCCGGTTATTGGTTTAAACGATTCGGGCGGTGCCCGTATACAAGAAGGCGTTGAGAGTTTGGCCGGGTATGCCGATATTTTTTACCGCAATGTAATGAGCTCAGGAGTTGTGCCACAGATTTCGGCCATTTTAGGCCCTTGCGCCGGTGGTGCGGTTTATTCTCCTGCCATTACCGACTTCATCATCATGGTTCAGGATAGCAGTTATATGTTTGTTACCGGTCCGGATGTTATTAAAACCGTTACCCACGAGGAAGTGAGCAAGGAAGAACTTGGTGGGGCAATGACACATAATAGCAAAAGCGGCGTGGCCCATTTCACTGCCAATGATGATGAACATGCCATGATGATGTTGCGCGAGCTGATGAGTTATCTCCCATCGAACAATATGGAGGATGCCCCTTATAAAGCTACCACCGACGACATAAACCGCAGCGATAAAAAACTCGATACACTGATTCCCGAAGACCCGAATAAGCCCTACGATATGAAAGAACTTATTAAAGAAGTGGTGGACAACCATAACTTTTTTGAGGTGCAACCATTGTATGCGATGAACATTATTATTGGGTTTGCCAGGCTTGGCGGGCGCAGTGTCGGTATAGTTGCCAATCAGCCACAAGCATTGGCTGGGGTTCTCGATATAAATTCGTCAATTAAAGCTGCCCGTTTTGTGCGGTTTTGCGATGCTTTCAATATTCCTTTGATAACATTGGTTGACGTACCGGGCTTCCTGCCTGGGACAAATCAGGAATTCGGCGGCATTATTAAGCATGGAGCGAAGTTGTTATATGCTTTCGCTGAAGCTACAGTACCTAAAATAACCCTTATCACACGGAAAGCGTACGGTGGTGCTTATGATGTGATGAGCAGCAAACATATAGGTGCTGACATTAATTTTGCCTATCCATCAGCCGAAATTGCTGTTATGGGTGCCGATGGTGCTGTAAGCATTATTTTCCGCGACAAACTGAGCGATGAAACTCGTGCTGCTGCGGTTGACGAATACCGCGAAACCTTTGCCAATCCTTACAAAGCTGCCGAACAAGGGTATATTGATGAAATAATTTACCCACACCAAACCCGCTTTAAATTGATACAGGCATTGGAAATGACGCAAAATAAGCGCAAAACCAACCCACCTAAAAAACATGGGAATATTCCTCTCTAATCAACTGGAATTCAATTTACAACTAAACATAATGTCCTGAAAAACCACTCACAGCCGAGGAGGTTTTTCAGGACGTTGTAATTATGAAGCTATAACAATTCCCCCTACGGAATAGCCATGTTTTTAGAGTGCCTAAAGTGCCTAAAATACTTAAAGTACTTAAAGTTAATGCCACTAATGTTTTTTATCCTATAAAAACAGAAAAATGCCGTTTACATTAACTTCCAATCCTAACAAACTATTTGAACCTAAGTGCTTGGTTAATAACGCAGTTAAAATTAGCAAGGAACTTTAGGCATTTTAGGCACTCACTACTTTAGGCACTGAATAGTTAAAAAAGCTGTATCCAGTAGTATATACACTTGTTTTACAAGCCCATGGGAACTTCCATCAATAATATTTCAGATTCAGTTTCTGCTGTAATCGAAATAGTTTCGGTATCCCAAATCCCAAAACCATCACGGGTTTCCAAGGCTTGGTTGTTAATGCTAACATTTCCGTTCAGGATAAAAGCGTAAACACCATTTCTCTTGTTTTTTATTTTGTATTCCAAACTGAAGCCTTTATCGAATTTGCCCAAATGAAACCATGCATTTTGGTGTATCCAAACCCCGGCATCGTCTGCATTTGGCGAAACAATTTGTTGAAGTTTATTGATACGGTCGGAAATATTTAATGTAACCTGGTCGTACCTTGGCGTAACATGCTGTTTATTTGGTAAAACCCAAATCTGTAGGAATTTCACTTCGCTATCCTGATTTTTGTTGTACTCACTGTGGAAAATTCCGGTCCCTGCACTCATTACCTGTATGTCGCCATGTTTTATAACCGCCACATTTCCCATGCTGTCTTTATGCTCCAAATCACCTTCAAGTGGGATGGATATTATTTCCATGTTATCGTGTGGATGCTTGCCAAAGCCCATTCCGGCTTCAACTATATCGTCGTTAAGTACGCGCAATGCACCAAAATTCATCCTCTCCGGGTTGTAGTAGTTGGCAAAACTGAATGTATGCTTGCTGTGCAGCCAGCCATGGTTTGCATCGCCACGTGTACCGGCTTTGTGAAGGATAGTATTGTTCATAGTTTCGGATTTTATGTTTGGGATATGATTAAAACCTACTATTTCGGTTTCATTGAGTGCATCCCTTTTAGTTTTTGAAACGATGCCAAAGGCGGCTGCCGAAACAAATAATCCTGTTCCTAACAGCCCCTTTCGCAAGAAATCTTTCCTGTTCATTTTTCAAAAATATTATTGTTCCTATCAAGGGTTTATGTGGTTTTGACTGCCAGAAGTCCGAAACAGGTGCTGACTTAAACTACTCTTGAACAAAGAACATGGCAGGGTCAGGATTGTTTAATAAGCTGAACTTCGCAGCTGATTTTAACTTCATCGCTTACCAATAATCCGCCGGTTTCCAAAGTTGCATTCCAGTTAAGACCCCAATCTTTTCGACTGATTTTTCCATTAATGCTATATCCGGCTTTTTCGTTTCCCCATGGATCTTTCATTACGCCACTAAACTCAACATTAAGTTTTATTTGTTTGGTGATCCCTTTTATTGACATATCACCTACAAGCGTATAATTGTCTTCGTCGATTGCTTCAGCGGAAGTTCCTTTGAAGGTTAGCTCTTTATGGTTTTCGACATCGAAAAAATCTGCACTTTTTAAGTGGCCATCGCGGTCGCTTACGCCTGTGTCAATTGAGGCTGGGTTCAGGCTGAATTCTATTTCGGAAGTGATGAAATTTCCACCGTTTGTAAAAATACTTGCTTCAAACTCTTTGAAGGTTCCTTTTACATTGGTAATCATAAGGTGTTTTACCTTAAACGCAACTTCGCTATGCGTTGGGTCGATGCCCCATTTTGTTTTAACTGAATTTTCCATTTTTTTTATTTTTAGGTCTGATTAAAATTGATGGTGCAAAAGTAAACCGGTCCGAAAGGGTACAAAATGGATAAATCAGGGAATAAATGGTATAAATCAACGATTGAAGAACAAAAACATACAATATTGCATAATACAGATAGAAATGACCTGTTACAAGTGCTGGAAAAGAGGGTAGAGGTCAACGAGTTAAAAACAGATTAACTTTAAGCCAACCTGTCCTTAAATTCCTGGAGCGATTGCCCTGTTTTGAGCTTAAAAAATTTGCTGAAATGGGAAGGGTCATCGAAACCGAGTTCATAACCGATTTCCTTTCCACTTTTTGAGGTGAAAATGGCCATACGTTTTGCTTCGAGAATCAGCCTGTTTTGTATAAAATCCTTTGCAGGAACATTTACAGCCGATTTAATCACTTCGTTCAGGTAATTAGGCGAAATATTTAGCGTTTCGGCATAAAATTTTACCAGATGATTTTTATGGAAATGGCTTTCGACCAATGCTTTAAAATTTTTGACCAATGTTTTACTCACTTCAAAATTTTGAAGGTTAGATCCTGGATTAAGCGAACAATGTCCATTGCATTCTATCAGGAATAGTTTTAAATAGGCACCAATGGTTTCTAAGAACAAATCGTTTTGGGATTGGAAAGCCTTCAGCATTTGCTCCGTAAACAAGCGAAGAGTAGCTGCCATTGTTGGGTTGATAGGCAAGGGAGGAGTTTCGTCACTCTTTTGAAAAATTTTTAAATCAGAAATAAAATCGTTGCGTATGCTGTTTTTCTCCAAAAACTCAGGCGAAAAAAGTATCACATATCCCTTTGGTGCAGGATCGGTAATAATTTGGTGTACCTGGCCCGGACTTACAAAAAAGAGGTTATCGGGAAGTATAGGATATTCATTAAAATCAATGATATGCTTACCGGTAGCATGTACCGGCCAAATCACCGTATAATAATTGTGTTTGTGAGGGTTATCGGCAATGCCGCCCAAGGCAAGGTCTATTTCCTCCATTGTTTTAATTACAAAGGGCATAGGCACCCCGTTGTAGATCAGGTCGAGGCTATATATTTTTTCCTTATCGGGCATTGGTGGCTAAAAATGCAAAAGTCTATTTTTCGATTTGAATTTACCTGGTAAATTGATCTATTGGTTCTGACAAAAGTGTTTGAGCCACATATTGCTTGTAAACAGTAAAACCGGCTTTTCTGTTTACATGAAACTAAAAAAATCTCCTAGGTCAACTCGGGTAAGGTTTGTCCTATTTCGCGTTTAAAAGAAAAATTATTTATTTCTTTACGACCTATCGCCTCATTCCCGTTTTCTGTACCGGCAAACATTGCAGTCACCCATCCGGAATTCTTCGCCGTTTTTATAAAGCAGGGTGCCAAATTGGCTCAGCGAATCGGGAAACACATCATACCAACCATCCCTTATCAAATAAATGGTGTCGCGTTCCATCACTTTGTATGCCATGGCACGGTTTCGCACACTCGAAAGTTCATCGGGTGTGGCTATGATTTGATCGGGTTTGGTTACCGAAATAATATAGGAATTCCAATAGTTGCCAATAATTCCAATCCTACCGAGTTTTTCGAATTCGCGCACATTTTCCACACTGGGTTTTAGCGTTTTGGGCCAAATGTACTTTAAGTTATATAAACTTCCTACGCCAGCTATAAGTACCGCAACCAAAAGTGTAACCTGCAATATTCTCTTAAAAGTCGACTTTTCCAGATATTCAAAAGCCAATAAAAAAGCCATCCAAAAAACAATGTAATTGCTTATAAAATAGCGCCTTGGCACGCCGTTCATAAAAGCCCATTTCGAAACCATAATTGCGCAAAAGATCAACACCAAATCGAAAACAAAAAATAGGAACCATTTCGTTTGATTGCTGCCGAAACGTATTTTACCATGCATCACCAACAGTGAAACCGTTAGCAAAATAACGAAGTATAGGTAAACACTTGTAAAAGGCTCCGAAGCTTTGAACAACAGCAGTTCCAAAATGGATGCGCCAAACAGTTTAACCGAAGCAATAATTGTGTGCAAATTGTTGAAATTGTTATACGAAGGCGATTTGTCGGCCAAATGTTTTCCGTAGAGTATAAATGCCATGCCACAAACTACACCCACAACGGCATAGAACAGTTCGGGCTTGCGCAGAAAAACTTTGAGGGATAAAATGTTTATATTTTTCCAACCAGAGTAAACCTGAAGAAGCAGTATGATGAAAACCGACACTATGGCCAAATCTGATACCCAAGCGGCAAGAACAAATATAATGGAAATGGCTATCATTTGTAAATGCTGCTTTAATCGGTATTTTAGGATTTCGTTTTTATACAATTTGTTTAAAACGAAAATGCCGATTGCTAGCAGGCTGTATTCTTCGCCAAGGTTAAGCCGCAAAAGATCAATTTCCCTGATAGGTGGGAAAAACCAAATTATGGCAAGAATAAGCTTGTTAAAGTTTGATTTGAAAAAGGTGGCGAAGGCAAAATAACCTGCAACAAGCAAAAGGTAATGCGTAATTGATTCGGAAGTGAGTGGCGAAATGCCGAAGCCTTTATAAAAAACCTGTCCGAGTAAAGGAATAAGCGAGCCATACCTGTCCTGCCCCCAGAAATACAAATCGTGCGGCAATTGGAAATCGTGGATCATAAGCACCTGAATGGCGTCATCGGACCCCAACAGTGGGTAAAAGTTGGAGGAATAGCACAAAAAAGATAATGCAACGATGAGTGCTATGCCAACATAATGCAAAAGTGTCTTCATTAAGATTGGAGTTTTTCCGCTTCGCAAAGTAAGCCATTTTTAGGAAAAAGAACTGCGATTATCAATTAAAAGGCCAATCCGAAAAGTTTTTTTTACAAAGGGGCAAATACTCTAAGTTTAAAATACAGACCAATATTGCTTTGAGAACTTTGTGACGTCATGGTTAAACGGTATTTCTTTATATTGGCAATTTTGAAGCGAGTTTAACCAATGAAGCAGCACTTTTGACAAACTTAACTCGCAATAATTACTCATCCGGTATAAACCCCAAATAAATTCCTGTATATTCTACTTTCCACCATTCAAAGCAACCACCGGAAACACTGCTATTTCTGCTGCTTTCATAATCCCATCCAGATCAATTCCGCATTCCTGATGAAGTTCTTCGAGTGTTCCTTGCTCAATAAAGCGGTCGGGAATGCCCAGGCGGAAAATACTGGCGTTGTGAAAGCCGTTGTCATTGGCAAATTCGGTAACTGCACTTCCTAACCCACCAATTATTGTTCCATCTTCGAGGGTTATTATTTTATCAAATTTCGTAAAAATCTTGTGCAGAAGTTCCTCGTCCAAAGGTTTGAGGAAACGGATATCGTACAGTGCGGCATCAATATTTTTTGCAACAAGCTGTTTGCAGGCTTTGAGGGCAACATTTCCGATTGGCCCTAGAGTTATAAATGCAATGTCTTTTCCGCTTCGTATCATCTGTCCTTTACCAACCTGCAAAGCTGCAAACGGGGTTTTCCATTTCGGCATTACGCCACGCCCCCGCGGATAGCGGATAGCAAATGGCCCCATACCCTCCAGTTGCGCGGTAAACATCATATTGCGCAATTCATCCTCGTTCAAAGGCGAGCAAATCGTTATGTTCGGGATTGCCCTGAGATACGCCAGATCGTAAACTCCGTGATGCGTGGCCCCGTCTTCGCCAACCAAACCTCCACGGTCGAGGCAAAAAACTACATGCAGGTTCTGCAATGCAACATCGTGGATTATCTGGTCGTAAGCGCGTTGCATAAAGCTTGAATAAATATTGCAGAAAGGGATCAAACCACTTGCCGCCATTCCGGCCGAAAACGTTACTGCATGTTGCTCGGCAATGCCAACATCGAAAGTGCGGCTGGGCATTTTGGCCATCATAAGGTTAAGCGAGCATCCTGTTGGCATTGCAGGCGTAACTCCAAC
>CAIRHD010000042.1 GCA_903878265.1 uncultured Bacteroidales bacterium
ACAAATCTTTGTCAGAATTGCCATGCATTGCAAACTCCCACTACAACCCTTGTGCATAAAGGGATGACCTGTGTAACCTGTCATGATTCGCATCAAACAGGCTCTCAAAATATTTATCTTATCAGGGATAATATTGCAACACCCAATAGTGGAACAAAAACAACAGTTTTTACTGCAAATGCAAGTGGATCGAATTATGCTGATGGAACTGCTTCGTTTAACGGGGTTTGCGAAGTTTGTCATACCGCAACTGATCACTATACGAATACGGCAATGGGTACAACCGATGTACTCCATACGCTAAACCCGACTGCAAGTTGTATTTCATGTCATCAGCACAATAAAGGCTTTGCTGCACAAACGGATTGTTTTGACTGTCATAATGCCATTACCGACAAACCCATTGTGCCCGGAACAAGACGACAAATTGTTGATAATTTAGGTAATGGCCTTGGTACTGGTGGTGATTTCAAAAGGACTTCCCATCATGTAACGGGAGCAATCCCAAATGTGAGTGATTGTGTAAAATGCCATTATATGGGCGATCACAAAAGCGGATCAGTAAAACTATTGGATCCTGATCAGGGATACTCAATTATTTATACTTATGACCCTGCAAATAAATCCAGTGTAGAGAGTTTCTGTTTAAACTGTCATGATGCCAATGGTTCAAATGGCGATGTTACCCCATTTAGTGACAATACAGCAGTTCCGTTGATTAACCAGGCGATGTGGACAGTATCGTCTCATAAAACTGATGGAACAGCCAATGCCAATACCTGCCTTGCATGTCATGATAATGGGCATGGTTCCAATAAAAGCACTTTAATTGGCCCATATACCAAAATTGCTGATGCAACTGCCGATCCAATGGACGAGGAAGAAGAATTCTGCCTGGGTTGTCATGGAGGAACCGGAGTTGCTGCCGTGAAAGTGCATTTGTCATTTAGCAACAATACAAACACGGCAACAGCATTCCGCAAGCACGACCCAACCGCTACCTATCGCAAACACTTGAACGAAGAGAAGACCGGTGCAGCATTTGGCGGAACGAATCGCCATGTAGAATGTGTTGATTGTCACAACCCTCATGGAGCAAGAGCTTATGCTGCAACAACAGCCCCAACCATTTACAATGAATTGATCGGTGCTTCCGGCGTAACTCCGACGTATGCTGGTGCCGGTGCGCCTACAGGATTTGCTTTTAATAAAAACACCACCTACGAATACGAAGTTTGTTATAAATGCCATTCAAGTTTTACAACCTTGCCAACCTATTTACCAACCGGCTGGACAGGAACTGCCGATCAGGCAGACGCACTCAGGAAAATTACTACCGGTGGAACAAATACTCAAATTGCCGATTCACGGGATATGGCTCAGGAGTATAATCCTGCAAATGCTTCTTATCATCCGGTAATGGCAGCAGGAACTAATTTAAATATTAACGCTGCAACTTTCCAACCAGGTTGGGCCTTTACTTCAAGAATGTATTGCTCAAGTTGCCATGATAATAACCAGAAAGCCACAGCAGGTTATGGAAGGGGACCTCATGGATCTCAAAACCTGCACATCCTGGATGCTGGAACTGGTGCTTCCGGAACTTCAGGGTTTAAAACAACCCACAATGGTGTAAATACTACAACCTCCGATTTCTGCTCAAAATGTCATCAGGCTGCTTCATACATTTCAGGGAATACAAGCTCCAGATTTCCTTGGCATTTATACCACGTGGCAGATGTAACAAAGGAAGGATGTTATGTATGTCATGATACACATGGTAGTGAACAATTCCATCTGATCAATTTTAGCAGAAATCAGTCACCTACAATTTGCATCACTGCGGTAACTACCAATACACTGTCAGCATTTGTTCATGCTGCTGGTACGTCAGCTAACACTTGTGGCGTAACTTGTCACGGAACAAGCCACGGCGGAAAACCATATAATCCTGCCTACAATTAAAACAACAAAAACAGACTTATATGAAAATAGTTTCAATACTGTTCGTGCTTTCACTTGTACCGTTATTATCTAATTCACAGGTAAAAACCGATGGTCAGGTAGTTGATATTGATGGTAATACCTACAATACAGTAATAATTGGTAAGCAGGTTTGGCTGAAGGAAAATCTTAAGGTTACCAGATTCAATAACGGGAATCCAGTTCAATTGATTACCGATACCATTGCCTGGACCAAACTAACAACTGCTGCATACTGTAATTACGACAATGCCGAACGTGTTGCACAGGAATATGGCCGTTTGTACAATTACTATACGGTTGTCGATTCAAGAAAGCTTTGCCCATCAGGGACACATGTTCCAAATGATGCAGAATGGGAAACCTTATCCGATTTTTTAGGCGGAAAGATGGTTGCCGGCGGAAAAATGAAAGAACCTGGTACAAAACATTGGAGAAGCCCGAATGTAATAACAATTGATACAATGAATGGGAATTTCAGCGAACTGTCTTTCAACGAAAGCGGATTTTCTGCACTTCCAGCGGGTAGGCAATATCACGATTGTTATACTTTTCTTGGGGAATATACGCAAATGTGGTCCACAACTCAATGTGAGTTTGACGAGGACCTGGTGTGGTGCAGGTATTTGACTTTTAGTTTGCCTCATCTTTGTCGATTTACCTATAAAAAACATTACGGTCTGTCAGTCCGTTGTCTGAAGGATTAGCTTCTTTTGCAGGAAGGTTAAATGTTGGCTGACCAAGTTCTTCTATCTGATAAATCCAATTTCCAGATTTCAAATTCAATATGGTTTGCAAGAAAGGTTTGTAATTTTGTACTTTGAGAATAGAGCCCTTAATTGAATTTGATATTCTTTCCCACATTAGGTTCAGGATACAGACTGCATTGACCTGCTGATAGGATCAATTGAATATTTATTGACCAACTAACGGGTCATTCATAGAAAATTTTAAACCTGAAATCAGCTAAAATTTCATACTTTTGTACGCCAATCGCACTGAACAGTATAACTACGTAAGTCTATGAAAAGTAACCTTTTAGCTTCTTGTGTCATCATTTTATTAGGTACTTGTCTATCTGGAAAAAATTCTCAGGCCCAAAGTGCAGCAGGTGTTCATAAAGTAACAGTAAAGGAAGTACTTCAAACCAGCGAATACACTTACCTGCTCGTAACAGAAAATGAAGGGGAAAACTGGCTTGCCCTCCCAAAAATGACAGCAACTGCCGGTGAAACCTACTATTATCGCAACGGTTTGGAAATGATAAATTTCGAAAGCAAAGAACTTGGCAAAAAGTTTAAAACCGTATATTTTCTGGAAACAATTAGCACCACACCTGATTTCGCAGCAACCCGCCATCTTGTTAATCCCCATGCATCAATGCCAATTGTATCCGATACATCAACAACCGCTGAATATAAGGCTCAGGTCGTGGTTAAAAAAGAAGAAGTTGACGTTAAGCCAGCTGAACAAGGGATAACCATTGCCGAACTGTTGGCTGACAAACAAAAATATGCAGGTAAAACTATCAGGATCAAGGGGAAGGTAACCAAGTTCAATGCTAAAATAATGAATCGCAATTGGATACACATACAGGATGGTACCGAATACGCTGGAAAATTTGACCTTACTGCAACAACAGATATTGAGGCAATTGTTGGCGAAACACTTACCCTAGAAGGCACGATAACACTTGATAAAGACTTTGGGTATGGCTATTCATATGAAGTTTTAATGGAAGATGCCAAACCAATCAAATAAAATAATTGTGGAAAAGCCTGTTTTATTTATTTAAAACAGGCTTTATTCATTAAAATAAATTTAAAGTTGATACCAATGGGAATTAAAACAAGTTGCGATATATTGCTGATTTGTTCTTGTGTACTGTTCTTGTCTTCATGCAATAATCCTAACAAAAAGTCTAGCAATAAAAATATTCAAAGTACTGATATACAGAAGAAAGAATCACAATCAGCTTCAGGCGAAAATCGCAATATGTACGAAACTGCTTTAATAACCGATTCGCTCAATACAGATATCAGGCTTAAACTTGCCGCCGATTATTACATGAACAAGGATTTGGACAAAGCGCAATATCATTATTTGAAAATCATTGGCTACGATAGGAACAATATGGCAGCTTTGTTCAATCTTGGCAATATTTCTTACGACATGCAGCAATATGGCCAGGCAATAATATACTACGAGTTTTTTTTAGAAAAAGATAACAACAACGATGTCAGGTGCGATTTGGCAACTTGCTATTTGAACGTCAAAAATCCTAAAAAGGCAATTAGTGTACTTCACGAAAATATAAGGATAAACGCCAATCACCTACAATCGCATTACAATTTATCAGTCATACTTAAACAAGTTGGCAAGACCGCGGAAGCTGAAAAAGAGTGGGAAATTTATAATGCATTGTTAGCATCACAGAAATCACAAAATCAATAGATTAACAAACAATTCAATAATCAATAAATTAACAAACACTTCATAAGTTCAAAATGGCAAAACGTATATTTAGGTTTATTTTTTCATCGCCGATGACGGTTTTTTTAATCTCGGTACTGGCATTGGTTTTGGCTGCTGCTACTTTTATCGAAGAAAAATTCGATACCCAAACAGCAAAACTCTGGATTTATCAGGCAAAATGGTTCGAACTCATTTTCCTGCTTTTGATACTGAACCTCTTTGGCCACATCAAACAATATAATTTGTTGAGCCGTAAAAAATGGGCCGGACTTCTTTTTCACAGTTCTTTCATAATCATCATATTAGGTGCAGGCATCACTCGTTATTTTGGGTTCGAAGGCAGTATGCCAATTCGCGAAGGCGAAACTTCCAATATTATTTACAGCAGCGAACCTTACATCCAGATCTCGATTGAGGGCAAGAGCAACAAAAATGAAATTAGTAAACCGTTTACTATCAGCAAGTTCACCGATAATTCTTTCCACACCGAATTGGTTTCTGAATCAAAAGGGAAAATAGAAATAGATTACTTTAGTTTTATTCCGAATGCAGTCCAGAGAATTAAGGAAAACCAAACAGGAGGTAAAAATATTCTTGAATTGATTGTCGCCAACGAAAAAGGGCAGCAAAACCTACTTATCGAAGATGGCTCAAACAATGCTGCAAGCAATATCTCCATTGGCTTTAACAATACCGATGCTGGAAATACAATAAGCGTTACCGAACAAAATGGAGTGCTGAAATTTGTTTCAGTTCATAGTGTGGTTGTTGGCGATATGGCAATGAAAGCCGAAGATACTATCCCGGCAAATACCTTGACCGAATTTCTGGGTGAAAAAGTGTATGCCGTGCAAGGTTCTGTATTTCATTTAGATAACTTGTACAAGAATGCCACAACCGAATGGGAATCAGGTAAACCGGAAGAAAAAGGTGCTAATTTATTGGTGTTGGATGTAACCATAAATGGCAAAAAAAACCAAGCAAATGTATTTGGAGGTTCAGGGTATATCATGAATTTGCAAAATTTCAATTTCGATGGAGTAAATGTTCTAATAGGCTATGGGGAAAAAGCGATGGAGTTGCCGTTTTCGATAAAGTTGAAGGACTTTATCCTCGACCGTTATGCAGGTTCAATGAGCCCATCTTCATACTCAAGCCAAGTTACACTTATCGACAACAGGTACAACCTGAATGAAGACCACCGGATATTTATGAACAATGTGTTGGATTACAATAAATACAGGTTTTTCCAATCTTCGTACGATGCTGACGAAAAAGGGACCATACTTTCGGTGAACCACGATTATTATGGCACCAAAATCACCTATCTAGGTTATCTTCTAATGATTATCGGATTTATTCTAACATTGTTCAACAAACATTCCCGTTTTTATATGCTTGCAAGGAAAATAGCTGAAATCAAGCAAATTAGGAAAACGGGGACCTTGATTTCGGTTTTCGTAATTGGGATGTTTTCTTTATCGTTGGCACAAGAGACCCCGCAACAACCTGTTTCTATTGACCATTCTGATAAATTCGGGCACTTGCTAAGCCAGACTTTCGATGGCCGTTTCGAACCAGTACATTCCTTGGCTTATGATGTGATGCATAAAATTTCGAGGAAAGATGAATTTGATATTAATGGGAAAGGCAAAATGAATGCCATGCAGGTTCTCATCGATATGCTAATATTCCCTGATTTCTGGAAAGAGCAGCAAATTATTTATGTGAAAGAAAAATCTGTACAGGATATAATCGGGATCAATTCGAAATATGCTATTTTCCTTGATTTTTTTGATGAAAATAAGCAGTATAAGCTTCAAAAATATGTTGATGAGGCCTTCCGTAAAAAGCAATCCGAACAAAATAGCTTTGATAAAGAAATAATAAAAGTGGATGAGCGGATGAATATTTTCGTGATGGCGATTAAAGGAAATATGCTGAAAATATTTCCCGATCAGCTTGACAAAAATAACAAATGGGTGAGTGTCGACGATAAGGAATCTATGCAGCCTCTTACCGGGGCAATAAAAATCATTAATGATGATTTACAATTGCAACAGTTCAATTGCCGGAATATTATGATTGCTTATATTACTGAAGTTCAGAAGGATATTATTTCGGGCGATTACAATAGCGCAAATAAAATTGTTGGATACATTGCCAGCATACAGCGAAACTCTGCCGGCCCCGAATTACTTGCTTCTGAATCGAAAATCAACATCGAAATCCTTTATAACAAACTCCAGATATTTATTGTACTCCGCAATTTCTATTCGATACTAAGTGTAGTTTTGTTGTTGCTAGCATTTATCGAAAACCTGCAAGTTGTTAAAAATAAGTTTGTTACATGGAGTTTGAATATTTCAATAGGATTGTCGGGAGTTGGTTTTCTTTACCACACCGTTGGACTGATAATGCGCTGGTACCTTACCGGCCATGCACCATGGAGTAATGGGTACGAATCCTTGTTACTCGTTGCCTGGGGCGGTTTGCTTGCTGGGTTCAGTTTTGTTCGGTATTCAAAAATAACTTTAGCCGCTACTGCTTTGCTTGCATTTTTTATGTTAATGACTGCCAGTCACAGCAGCTACGACCCGCAATTAACAAACCTGCAACCAGTTTTAAAATCGTATTGGCTTATTGTACATGTTGCTACTCTCACAATAAGTTATGGATTTCTTGGACTGGGATTTTTTCTTGGACTAATTAACCTGTTTATTACAGTGTTTAAAAACATGAAAAACCAGGTCAAATTGGATCTAATTCTAACCGAGCTGACCTATATAAATGAGATGAACCTGACCGTTGGTATTGTACTGGCAACCATTGGCACTTTTTTAGGTGGAGTTTGGGCAAATGAATCCTGGGGACGATATTGGGGATGGGATGCCAAAGAAACCTGGGCATTGGTTATTGTGCTTGCTTACACCTTGGTTTTGCATCTGCGTTTTATTCCTAAAATGAAATCTGTTTATGCTTTTAATGTTGCATCGGTTCTGGGTTTTGCAAGTGTGATTATGACATTTGTTGGTGTTAATTACTACTTGTCTAAAGGCTTGCACAGTTATGGAGCTGGCGACACACCGGTTTTCCCACTTTGGGCATGGGGTATTATCCTATCGGTAATTGCTTTGATTATTGCTGCTGGAATCAAGCAGAAACCCACCAATTCAGCATTACTAAATAATAAGTCTGACAAAAATGAAGCTGATATTTAATCTGTTTTTTGGGTTATATCACCCTAATCATAAAGTTTAATCCACTTAAATATTCATTAATAAGCGAATAGCTTCAAATCTGCTTTTAGCTTTAATCTTAGCATGAATTTTGCAA
>CAIRHD010000043.1 GCA_903878265.1 uncultured Bacteroidales bacterium
CATCCAGAATCCCTCTATAATGTTCACATAAATTATCTTTGTGTTTCATAACCCCAAATATACCTCTTTTTGGGGAGTCTTTTGATAGGCCGTGTTTTCCCTGAAAGGCTTTTTTCCTGAAAGGAAAAATGTAGATTACTTGGCAAATAAAATTCGATAGAAATCCTGTCAAGTACGAGATAATAATTGGCATGACAGGTTTTAGATTCATTTGTATCTGTAATTTGAATAGGGAAATTTATTTTGCCATAATTTCCAAATTGCCATGAAGAGATTAATTCTCAGCTTTAGTGCTTTTTTGAGCAAACTCAGCTTATGCGAAAAACAAACAAATTCACTTTTTCTGTTCACTTCATTATTTGTACTTTTGCACGCATGTTCCGATATAAATTGCTCATTTTCCTCATACTGCCATCGCTCGCCCTGGTTTCGTGCCGTAGCGGCATTTCTAAAAGCAAAAAGCTGCAGCTTACCGTAAGTATTATACCGCAAAAATTCCTGGTCAGTTTTATTGCCGCAGAAAAATGCGATGTTCAAGCTATGCTGCCCAAAGGCTCGAACCACGAAACCTACGAACCTTCGCCAAGGGATATGGAGAAAATTTCATCTTCAAAAGTTTATCTCTCTCTTGGCGCACTCGATTTCGAAATCACCTGGTTGGATAGGTTCAAAACATCAAATCCTGATATGCTGATTGTTAATACCAGCAAAGGGATTGAAATGCTTAGCGGACAATGTAGCGAAAATGTGGAAGGGGATGCACATAAAAGCCATGGGATTGACCCACATATCTGGCTTTCGCCGGCATGCATGAAAATACAGGCAGCAAATATTTGCGATGCCCTTTTGGAAATCGATACCGCTAATGCCATGTTTTACAAATCGAGACTACAGATGTTTATTGCACTTGCCGATTCGGTTGATGGTGAAATCAGGAAGAAGCTGTCGGGATCGGAAGGGAAATCTATTTTAATATTCCACCCGGCATTGGCTTATTTCTGTCGCGATTATAAACTTTCCCAAATCAGCATCGAAAAGGAAGGCAAAGAACCATCGCCACAATATCTATCTGAACTTGTTACCATTGCAAAACAAAAAGGCATCAAATCTATATTTATTTCAAAGGAATTCGACACCCGGAATGCTGAAGCCATTGCAAGAGAGATAAAAGGAAAAGTTGTGGTTTTTGACCCTATGGCCGAAAACTGGGCCGAAAACATGAACCTCCTTGCCGATTTAATTGCAGCAAATTGAAAGATAATCAATTTATGTCAGAACTTATAAAACTCGAAAACGTAACTGCAGGCTACAATAATGGCATTGTGCTCCGTAATGTTTCGCTTACAGTTTCGGACCGCGATTTTATTGGCGTTATTGGCCCAAATGGTGGAGGCAAAACTACACTCATCAAGTTGGTTTTGGGGTTGGTAAAACCAATATCTGGTACTATTCAAAGGTTCGACAACCAGGAGGGGAACTTTATAGGTTATTTGCCACAGCAATCACACATCGACAGGAAATTCCCGATTACTGTCCGGGATATTGTGCTTTCGGGATTGATGTCGGCAGGAAGCCCAATGAACCGGTATTCGTCGCACGATAAAAAACAGGCACTCGAACTGCTTGGACAAATGGGTATCCACCATTTGGCCAACCGTACCGCCGGAGAACTATCGGGTGGTCAGCTCCAACGGGTTTTTATTTGCAGGGCTTTAATTTCGACACCCAAACTTTTGATTTTGGATGAACCCAATACCTTTGTTGATAACCGTTTTGAACACGAAATGTATGAGTTGCTCCAGGAATTTAATAAACAAATGGCCATACTTATTATTTCACACGATGTTGGTACAATTTCATATTTTGTAAAAACCATTGCTTGTGTAAATACGTACTTACATTACCACCCATCAAATATTATTACCGAAGAGCAGCTAGCAGGGTATAATTGCCCGTTGCAGATAATCACCCATGGTGATGTGCCGCATACCGTGTTGCAAAAACATGACCAAAGCCATGATCTGGAACATGTTCACACCCACCAACATTCACATACCCACGAATAACATGGCTGGAATACTATCTTTCGATTTCGTGATCCATGCTATTGAAGCGGCCTTTTTGGCCAGTATCACATGTGGTTTTATCGGTGCCTATATCGTGGCACGGCGAATGGTTTTCATCAGTGGCGGCATTACCCATGCTTCATTTGGCGGAATTGGTTTGGGGTATTTTTTAGGGATAAACCCAATTTTTGGCGCAGCCATTTTTAGTATTCTGTCAGCTTTTGGAATCAGGCTTGTGTCCAAACAAACTGATATACGTGAGGATTCGGCGATAGGGATATTATGGTCATTTGGCATGGCGGTAGGCATTATTTTTATTTATTTGACACCTGGCTATGCACCCAACCTCATGTCGTACCTTTTTGGGAGCATCCTCACTGTAACCCTCGCCGATCTTACAATGATGGGAATATTGGCAGCAGTAACAATCGCGGTTTTCCTGTTTTTTTACCGTACTATTTTGTTTATTTCTTTCGATGAAGAATATGCACGTTCGCATAATGCGCCGGTTGAAACTTTCAACTATTTGATGCTGACATTGGTGGCCTTGGTAATAGTAATCAATATCCGTGTTGCTGGTATAATTTTGGTAATCTCGTATCTAACCATTCCTCAAAGTACTGCAAACTTGTTTGTCAACGATTTAAAAAAAATCATATTCCTTTCGGTTATAATCAGTTTTTCAGGAAGTTGTATAGGGCTATTGATATCCTATTATTGGAATATCCCATCTGGAGCGACAATAATTTTTGTCTTCGTTTTGATTTTTATACTTGCCCGCGCCATTGTTTATTTGCATAACAGAAAACAAAGAAATGGTTCCGTTGCCGACATCTAAGGGAACTTTATCAGAGCTGTTCAAGATCGTATTTTTTTTAAGTAGATCAATTTCATCTGATAGAAAGATTGGATCTAAAAAAATACTAATCAATTATCATACAAATATTTGTCCTTTAATTATTTTGGTTTTCCATCTTATGTTTTCCTTCTTCCACAACCATGAATTTATACTCAATTTATACAGTAAATTCAGCAGCAATTTATACTCATTTTAAATAGACGCATTTATAAAGGATTCCTTTACAAAAAAGACAGTGAATTGCAATAAATATCTACCTTCGCAGCCACAATTCAGTGAAACTCTTAACTATTATGGCAAAGAACAAAGGCGAAATTGTTGTGGATAACGAAAGGTGCAAAGGTTGCGAAGTATGCATTCCGGCTTGTCCCGAAGATGTTATAGCTATGGCAAAACAAGTAAACAGGAAAGGCTACCATTATGCAATGCCTACCAATGATTTATGCACTGGTTGCACCAATTGTGCAGTGGTTTGCCCCGATGGAGCAATAACTGTTTACCGAAAAAAAATTATTGATTAAGCTAAAAATAACCTAAGCATGAAAGAATTAAGGTTAATGAAAGGAAATGAGGCTTTTGCCGAGGCCGTAATCCGGGCTGGTGCTGATGGATATTTTGGATACCCTATTACACCGCAATCGGAAGTTATGGAATACCTTATGGCTCAAAAAACCCATGAGCGCACTGGTATGGTAACATTGCAGGCCGAAAGCGAAATCGCTGCTATAAATATGGTTTATGGCGGTGCAGGCTGCGGCAAACGCGTGCTTACTTCGTCGTCAAGCCCTGGAATGAGTTTGAAACAGGAAGGCATTTCGTACATCGCCGGTGCCGAATTGCCTTGTCTGCTGCTAAATGTAGTTCGTGGTGGACCTGGTTTGGGAACTATACAGCCTTCACAATCCGACTATTTCCAAAGCACAAAAGGTGGTGGCCATGGCGATTATAGGTTGATTGTACTTGCACCTTCATCCGTGCAGGAAATGGCCGATTTTGCCGGCTTAGGTTTTGAATTGGCTTTCAAATACCGCAACCCAGTTTTGGTACTTTCTGATGGCGCTATTGGCCAGATGATGGAAAAAGTTGAGCTTGATGTCCAGCAACCACGTTTCACCGATGAGGAAATAAGGAAAAATACTCCTTGGGCAACTATTGGCAAAACTCCCGATAGGGATCATAATATTATTACTTCCCTCGATTTGGAATCCATAAAAATGGAGCAACATAACCATAAGCTCCAGGAAAAATACCGCTTGATAGAAGAAAACGAAGTACGGTACGAGAAAATTGGTTGCGAGGATGCCGATTATGCATTTGTCGCTTATGGAACAAGTGCCCGAATCTGCCAGAAATCCATTGAACTTGCCCGCGCCGAAGGAATCAAAGTTGGCCTGATGCGGCCAATCACCTTATTCCCTTTCCCAAAAAAGATTCTAAATGAAATGACAAGCAGGGTAAAAGGGATTTTATGTGTCGAAATGAGTGCCGGTCAAATGATCGAAGATGTGAAATTAGCTGTTGAAGGCCGAATAAAAGTCGAACATTTTGGCCGCTACGGCGGAATTGTTCATTCCCCATCAGAAATAGTAGAAGCTTTGAAAAAACAAATTATTGGAGGATAAGTAGTATGGCCGAATTTAAAACAAACCCCGAAATACTGCAACCGGAAAACCTGGTTTACAAACGCACCGACCTCCTAACCGAAAAGGCTTTGAGCTATTGCCCTGGTTGCGGACATGGAACCGCCCACCGTATAATCATGGAGGTGATTGAAGAAATGGGAATCCAATCCGAAACCATTGCCGTAGCACCTGTTGGATGCTCGGTACTTGCTTACGAGTTTATGAACATCGACATACAACAAGCAGCACACGGACGCGCCCCCGCAGTAGCAACTGCCATTAAACGCTTGTTTCCCGATAAATTTGTTTTCACTTACCAAGGCGATGGCGATTTGGCCGCTATTGGAACTGCCGAAACAATCCATGCTTGCAACCGTGGCGAAAACATGACCATATTTTTCATAAACAATGGGATTTATGGGATGACCGGTGGACAAATGGCTCCAACAACTTTGCCCGGAATGAAATCGAGTACTTCGCCTTATGGACGCGATGTGGCAACTATGGGCAACCCACTGAAAATGACAGAATTGGTTGCCACATTACCAGGAACCTTGTATGTAACAAGGCAAGCAGTTCATACTGCTTCGGCTGTGCGCAAAGCAAAAAGGGCTGTCCGCAAAGCTTTTGAAAACCAAAAACTTAACAAAGGGCTTTCGTTTGTTGAAATAGTATCGAATTGCAATTCAGGATGGAAAATGAACCCGCTGCAATCAAACGAATGGATGGTCGAAAACATGTTCCCCTTCTATCCAATTGGCGACATTAAAGTGAGCGAGGAAAAATAAAGTTGGGGACAGAATGCTGTCCCCGATTTCAATTTACCTCTAAAACATCCCAATAAACAGCACGTACCAAAAGTTTTAAATTAAAAAACAATGACTGAAGAAATAATCATAGCAGGTTTTGGCGGACAAGGTGTTCTGTCGATGGGGAAAATCCTTGCTTATTCCGGAGTGATGCAAAACAAAGAAGTAAGTTGGATGCCTTCGTATGGCCCCGAAATGCGTGGCGGTACTGCAAACGTTACGGTAATTATCAGCGACGAACGAATCAGCTCACCCATCCTGCACGAATACGATACTGCAATTATCCTAAACCAACAATCGCTCGATAAATTTGAACATTCGGTTAAAGTTGGCGGGCTGCTTATCTTCGACCCTAATGGCATAACACGTTTGCCCGAAAGGACCGACATAAACATCTATTCGATTGAAGCCGCTGAAATGGCTGGCAAATTGGGGCTTTCAAGGGTTTTTAACATGATAGTGCTTGGTGGTTTCCTAAAATTGAAACCTATTGTTGATATGGAATATATCCACAAAGGACTTGAAAAATCACTTCCTGCCCGCCATCATGTTATGATCCCCGAAAATGAGAAAGCCATCGAAACCGGGAAAGGACTGATTACTCCTGTACTGGTTTTGAACTAAAAAGGTAAAACCTGTAATTTATTTATGGCTACTCTGGAAGGGGTGGCCTTTTTTTATGAAATATTTTCTTTGTAACCCGCACAATAACTGAATTTTATAATAGCAAAAACAATTCGATTAATGTTGAAAGTGAAACAAATTTAATATGAAAATCCTAAAGCAAAACCAATTTCTGGCAAGGGCGTCATTTCTTCAAAAACCTTTTTCGAATACCAAAAACGTAAAGAAACTGCTTACTGAAGTTTTTGGGGTAGAATTTGGTAATTGGTGGTACTAAGGATTTTGGGGTTTTGTCTTTTGACTTTTACCTTTTATGCCTATTAAAATGCCAGTAGTTATAAGTTCAAAATATCCATATCTATCAATAATAACCTGGACTTCATGCAACGCACTGCGTGCCACATGAATTCCTATTTATTAGGCCTCGTTCTTATTTTTTCAATCTGTTCTAAAATCAATCCAGCCAATGTTTTTAAATCACTATTTATCGTACCATTCATGTATCGTTCATAAACGTTTTCATGGTCAGGCGGATTGAGATTCAATTTTATGTCTTTTTCTCAAGCTAACAATCTTAAAAATTCTCATTGTGTTCGTCCATTTCCTTCTCTGAAAGGGTGTAAATAATTTACATTGTCCAAAATTTCGGATAATTTATGAGATAGCTCTTGTTTC
>CAIRHD010000044.1 GCA_903878265.1 uncultured Bacteroidales bacterium
ACTCCTGAATATTTCGAGAAATTCAAACTCCCTGCCGATGTGGGCAGTTGCGAAATACTTATTACCAATACAGTGTATGAACCGGTAAGCAACGACGAATTAACTAAACTCAGCTTTCCTTTACTGCCAAATGAAACACTTTCACCAGTTGTGGAAACCGCTACCGAAAGGGGGATACAAATGGCCACGCTTTCGCTTGTTCCTGTTATTTTAAATCCTGATGGCGGAATAATGCGATTAAAATCATTCCAAATTGATGTAGTTTATACGCATTCCACAGTCAAAAATACAGCGGTTGAAAAGTCAACTTTCGCTCCTCATTCGGTGCTTGCACAAGGCAATTGGTACAAGATTCAACTTAATAAAACCGGAATATATAAAGTAACCTATTCCGAAATACAGGCTATGGGCGTAAATATGTCCATGGTTAACCCAAATACTATCAGGCTGTTTGGCAATGGAGGCGGCATGTTGCCCGAGGCGAATAGTGTTTTCCGATACGACGATCTTACCGAAAACCCGATCAAAGTTGTGAGTGCCAATCCCAATGTGTTTTCCCAAGGCGATTATATTTTGTTTTATGGCACAGCACCTGATAAAATTGTTTATAACAAAACGGCAAAGAAATTTGAACACCTTTTGAATATCTATTCCGAAAACACTTTTTACTACCTGAATTTTGAAGGGACAACAGGTTTGAGGATTGAGGATATACAACAATCGGCACTTGCGCCAAATTACACGTGTACCAGCTTTTTTGATGGTGCGTTTTATGAAAAGGACAAAATAAATTTTATCAATTCGGGGAAAGATTGGTTTGGCGAACGTATGGATGCCACTGCTAAAACATTTGAACTGCCTGAGTTTAATTTTCCAAACCTAAAAACTGGCAAACAAGCCTGGATTCGCTATCATGTTGCAGCAAGGGCAACCAACAACACTACTTTTACGGTTTCGGTTAATGGTGCTGTGGTTGCAAACCCTTCATGTTCTGCTTTTGCCAACTATAATTATGCTTCCGACCGCAACGAAATAAAGAGTTTTATTCCCGCCACCGAGACAATAAACGTTTCTTTTCAATACAATGGCGAAGGCACATCTATAGGTTGGCTCGATTGGGTTGAGCTGAACGTTGTTCGCGACTTAAAGTTCACCAGCGGACAAATGGCTTTTGCCGACCCGATTTCGGTAGGCAAGGACAGGGTTACAGAGTTTCAAATGCTGTCGTCGTCGCCTGATGTTGTTGTTTGGGAAGTTACCGATCCAATAAAAGTTAAGCGGGTGCTGACTTCTTTCCAGACCGATGTCAGCAAGTTTATATTAAATACCGATTCCCTTCGTCAATTTGTCGCTTGGGACTACACAGCTTTTCTTACAGCTAACTTTACCGAGAAAGTAATAAACCAGGATTTACATGGCATTGAGTCAACTGATTTACTGATTGTTACACATAAGGATTACTTGGATCAAGCCAAGCGCCTGGCCGACCATCACCGTATTGCTGACGGCATGAAAGTTGCCGTAGTAACCAACGAGCAGGTTTACAACGAATTTTCGTCCGGTTCGCCTGATATTTTGGCCATACGCGATATTTGCCGGATGTTGTATAACCGACCCGCCGCTGGAAATAAGCTCCAATATTTATTGCTTTTTGGCGATGGTTCTTTCGATTTTAAAGACCGCGTTCCTGAAAACACAAACCGTGTGCTTACTTTTCAAACCAAAGAATCGCTCAACACGGTTTATTCTTATGCCAGCGATGATTTTTTTGGCTTGCTGGATGCCAACGAAGGAAATGATGGCATTGGCCTGATAGATATTGGGATTGGCCGTTTTCCGGTAAGCACTGCTGCACATGCCAAAATTGCTGTTGATAAATGCCTCTTTTATTCCAATAATGGAACTGCATCTTTGGGCGACTGGCGCAATAAACTTTGTTTTGTGGCCGATGATGGAAACGGGAACACACATTTTTCGCAGGTCGAGAAACAGATTTGTCCGGTGATTGAAGAGATTGCACCTATTTACAACGTAAATAAAGTTTATCTTGACGCATTTGTACAGGTATCAACACCAACCGGGCAAAGGTGCCCCGATGCAAATACTGCTATAAAAACCAATGTCGAAAACGGAGTTTTGGTCATGAACTACACCGGGCATGGAGGTGAAACAGGTTGGGCCGACGAAGGGATACTTTCCGTTAGCGAAATCGACTCCTGGACAAATTATGCCAATATGCCTGTTTTTATGACAGCCACATGCGAATTTAGCCGATACGATGATCCTGCGAGGATGTCGGCTGGTGAACATGTTTTCCTGAATCCGGTAGGTGGAGGTGTGGCTCTTTTTACAACCACACGCTTGGCAAATGCCGGTACAAACATAGGTCTAACTCTTTATTTTTACGATACCATTTTTGCAAAATACAATGGCGAATATCCCCGATTTGGCGATGTTATCGCGTATGCAAAAAATAAAATTGGTGGAAACGATGCTGCATTGATACGCAATTTCGTGTTGCTTGGCGATCCAGCTTTACGCCTGGCCTATCCTAAACATAGTGTGATTACTACCGAAATAAATGGACATGAAATAGGTTCCGGCATGGATACCATTTCGGCGATGGAACCTGTAGAAATAAAAGGGATAATTGCTGATTCCGATGGCATTAAACTTACTGGGTTTAATGGTACGATGGATGTAAAAGTTTTTGATAAAGAACGCACTTTAATGACTCTGGGTTCCGAACCTGGCGACTGGCCCGATAAGTACACTCTTCAGGATAACTATATTTATCAAGGCAAGGCAACGGTTACAAATGGTGATTTTAAAATCAATTTTATTGTCCCACGTGATATTGATTACAGTTATGGGCTGGGAAAGATTTCATATTACGCCCACGATAGCCTTACCGATGCCAATGGCTTTTGTGAACAATTGGTGATAGGTGGTTCGGGTACCGAAAGCACTGATACGGAAGGCCCACAGATAGCTATATTTTTAGATGGCCTTAATTTTAAAGATGGCGATATTACCGGAGATTCACCACTGTTGATAGCACAATTGAGCGACAAAAGCGGAATAAATACGGTCAGCAACGGAATTGGACACGATATTGTCGCCACTTTGGACGGAAACAATTCTTCGTCGGTGGTACTTAATAGTTTTTACAATGCCGAACTCGATAGTTACAGCACTGGAGTGGTTCTGTATAACCTGGCACAGATTACCGAAGGCGAGCATTCGCTTACACTTAAAGCCTGGGATGTGTTCAACAATTCGTCCACTGCAACAATAAATTTCAAGGTATCTAAAAACATGCAGATCACCATTACCAGCGTTACCGCAAGCCCAAACCCTTTCAACGAAAGTGTAAAAGTTGCTTTTGAGGTCAACCTATCCAATTCGCCCATCGAAGCGCACCTTGAAATTTTCAACATCAACGGTTCACTTGTAAGCACGACCGAAACCGAGTTGTTGTTGGCTCAAGGCTACAAAGCCGGTGAATTGACATGGGACGGGCGAGGCAATTCGGGAGCAACAATTCCACCTGGGATTTATATTGTGAGCGTTAGGGCTAGCAATGGCAATTCCGAAACGGTAAAAGCCGTGAAAGTGGTGAAATTCAAGTAACTAACCTTTATGATTTTAAAGGTTTAGGCATCCTGAAATAGGTTTTAATGTTCCTGGTTTTTGCGTCATAAGTTAACCTTTGTTTCGAACTATGTTTTTTTTCTTGGTTTCTGATTTGACCTTTCTGTCTCACAGATATAAAATAAATGCCTTAATTCTGGGTATTGCTGTTGTATGATTAACAATTTGATATAAATATGAAGACAAAATTAAGGCTGTTTTTAACGCTCGTCAATATCATGGCGATACAATTCCTATCTTCGGCTCAAGTAACACAGGAAAAAGTCGTTATTGACTGGCAGGGCATCAAAACCATTAGCGGCTTAGACAATGAACCCATAAATGTCCTTTTTGCTCCGGGCTTGCAGAACGTGGCCTCAAAAAACTACACCCCTGAATACTTCAAAAAAACCAAACTCCCTGCTGGTGTTGCCCTTGAAGATGTTCTGATAACCCATGCCGTTTGGGAAACCCTAAGCCCGGAACAGCAAAAATCGCTCACATTTAAGCTATTGCCTTGCGATACGCTTTTCCCAAAAGTTGAAACCGGGATCGAACGCGGCATTACCATGCTTATGATTACATTAAATCCATTGGTTTCAAATGCTGATGGTGGAATAATGCGGTTAAAATCCTTTCAGATTGATATTGTTTATCGCCCTGATACGTTAATAAACTCAACAAAAAAGGCTGCAGCTTATGCTTCACATTCTGTCCTTGCCCAAGGCGATTGGTACAAAATACAGTTGAACAAAACGGGTATTTATAAGATTACCTATTCAGATATTCAGGCAATGGGCGTAAATATGGCTGAAGTGAAACCTGAAAATATCAGATTGTTTGGCAATGGTGGCGGTTTGTTGCCTGAAGCAAACATCACCTTCCGCCACGACGACCTTGCCGAAAACGCCATAAAAGTTGTTTCGGCCAATGCCAATGTTTTCGCGCCGGGCGATTATTTGCTTTTTTACGGAACTTCGCCCAACAAGATCGAATACAATAAAACGACAAAGAAATTTGAACACATACAGAATATTTATTCGGATTATACTTATTACTATCTGAATTTTGATGGCGGCACAGGCTTGCGTATCGAAGATCAATATCAGTCTATTTTGCTCCCAACGTATGTTTCTACAAGTTTTGTCGAAGGCGTTTTCTATGAAAAAGACCTTACGAACCTGATAATTTCGGGCAAAAATTGGGTTGGCGAGCGTTTCGATGCAAATGACAATGTGCTTGAACTTCCAAGGTTTGAATTCCAGAATATAAATCCCGGCAAACAGGCATGGATTCGTTACCGCTTATTGGCTAGGGCTAACACATCCACAACCTTTGATGTAAAAGTAAATGGGAAGTTGGTTTCATCGCCCTCCATAAGTGCAATTGCAGATTACAATTTTGCCAGCGAGCGTACTGACACTAAAAGCTTTATCCCGGAAACCGGGAATATTGATGTGTCTTTTGAATATAAAGGCTCAGGTGTTACCATTGGCTGGCTCGATTGGCTTGAGTTGAACATTACCCACGAACTCAAATTTGCCGGTGGTCAAATGGCTTTTGCTGATCCTATTTCGGTTGCAAAAAACAGGGTCACAGAGTTCCAGTTACAGGCTTCTTCCACCAATGTTTCTATCTGGGAAGTAACAAATCCTGTTAAGGTTAAAAATGTAGTGGCTGAATTACAAGTCGATGTAAGCAAATTTGAGTTGCCAACCGATTCGATAAGGCAGTTCGTAGCCTGGGACAATACTGCTTTTTTAACAGCAACTTTTGCCGGGAAAATAGCAAACCAGGATTTACATGGCATTACGGCAGCAGATTTTTTAATCGTAACCAACAAGGATTTTTTGGAACAAGCAAACCGACTGGCCGACCATCACAGGACTTTCGATGGAATGCGAGTAATAGTTGTTACTAACGAACAGGTTTATAATGAATTCTCTTCCGGTTCGCCCGATGTGGTGGCCATCCGCGATTTTGCAAGGATGCTGTACCATAAGCCTGATGCAAAAGATAAACTCCGCTATCTTCTGCTTTTTGGGGATGGGTCCTATGATTATAAAGATAAAATTGCCAATAACACGAATAAGGTGTTGGCTTTTGAGACCAAAGAGTCGGAACATACAGTTTTTTCATGTGCCTGCGATGATTTTTATGGGCAGTTGGATATCAACGAAGGCTACGATGCTTCAGGTTTGATAGATATTGGAATTGGAAGATTCCCTGTAAATACCATTGAACAGGCAAAAGCTGTAGTTAATAAAAGCATTTTTTATGCTGTAAACAGTGCAAGCTCTTTTGGCGATTGGCGCAACAAAATATGTCTTACCGCTGATGATGGCGATGGGAATTATCATTTTGGACAAGCCGAACACGATTTGGCTCCCTTATTGGAAAAAATTGGGCCGGTTTATAATGTGGATAAAATTTATGTTGATTCATTTAAGCAAACAGCCACTGCCACAGGCGAACGCTGCCCTGATGCCAATACAGCAATAAATAACAATGTGGAAAACGGCGTGTTGATAATGAACTATACCGGTCATGGAGGCGAAACAGGCTGGGCTAGCGAAGGCATCCTTTCGGTAAAGGAAATTGAAGCATGGAGCAACTTTAACAACATGCCCTTGTTCATGACTGCAACCTGCGAATTTAGCCGCTTCGACGACCCAAACCGGATTTCGGCCGGCGAACATGTGCTTTTGAATCCGTTTGGAGGAGGGATTGCACTTTTTACCACCACACGTTTAGCGAGTTCGGGCCCAAATATAAGGTTGAACATCTATTTTTACGATTCCATTTTAAGCCATGTGGAAGGGCAATACCCGCGTTTTGGTGATGTGAACGCATATGCTAAAAACCAGATTTCGGGCAACGAGACCCAATATATACGAAACTTTGTATTGCTTGGCGACCCCGCTTTGCAACTTGCTTACCCTAAAAACCAAGTTATCACCACACAAATCAACGGGAAGAATTTAAACGAAGGCACCGATACCATTTCGGCAATGATCCCTGTGGAAATAAAAGGCATAGTAGCAGATATGTCAGGGAATAAGATTAATGGTTTTACGGGCATTTTAGAAGTAAAAATATTCGATAAGATCCGGAAACTCACCACGCTTGGGTCAACTCCCGGCGATTGGCCGGAGGAATATATGATACAGGACAACTTGATCTATCAAGGCAAAGCTTCTGTTACAAATGGAGATTTTACCGTCAATTTTATTGTCCCACGCGATATTGATTACAGTTATGGCTTTGGAAAAATTTCATTTTATGCCCACGATAGCCTTACCGATGCCCATGGCTTTTGTGAACAATTGGTGATAGGCGGTTCGGGCTCCGAAAGCACTGATACGGAAGGCCCAAAGATTGCTTTATTTCTGGATGATCTTAATTTTAAAGATGGCGATATTACAGGAGATTCACCACTGTTGATAGCACAATTGAGCGACGAAAGCGGTATAAATACAATTAGCAACGGAATTGGACACGATATTGTCGCCACTTTGGACGACAACAATTCTTCGTCGGTGGTACTTAATAGTTTTTACAATGCCGAACTCGATAGTTACAGTACGGGAGTGGTTCTATATAACCTGGCACAGATTACCGAAGGCGAGCATTCGCTTACACTCAAAGCCTGGGATGTTTTCAACAATTCGTCCACTGCAACAATAAATTTCAAGGTATCCAGGAACATGCAAATCACAATTACCAGTATGACCGCTACCCCAAACCCTTTCAACGAAAGTGTGAAAATTGCTTTTGAAGTCAACCTATCCAATTCGCCCATCGAAGCGCACCTTGAAATTTTCAACATCAACGGTTCACTTGTAAGCACGACCGAAACCGAGTTGTTGTTGGCTCAAGGCTACAAAGCCGGTGAGTTGACATGGGATGGGCGAGGCAATTCGGGCGCAACAATTCAACCTGGGATTTATATTGTGAGCGTTAGGGCTAGCAATGGGAATTCTGAAACGGTAAAAGCCGTGAAAGTTATTAAAACAAAATAGCAATCACGTTGTTGCTTCAATGGATGACATTTGAGTACTAAAAAACAACGAAAATTTTACACTTTACCGTCCAAAGTTTAGCGGTTATAAAATGAATCTATTAAACCAAATTTACATGAATTGCAGGCAAATAGAAAAAACAAAACCTAATGCAATAACATTTCTTTATGGTCGTTAATACAACCAACGGTTAATGATAAATAATTTCGCGACTTTATTTTAAAGCACTTATGACACATAGTAAACAAGCAATCTTTACCCTTTTATTGCTGACTGCGTTCAGCATTGCAACAAAAGCCCAGCTTAAATCCGTAGCAGCCGATCCAAAATCAAATTATATTGGTCAGTTTAACCCGATTACTACGGCTGTACCATTTTTAATGATTTCGCCTGATGCCCGTGGCGGTTCAATGGGAGATGCTGGGGTTTCTTCGGAACCTGATGCTTTTTCGATGCACTACAATCCCGCAAAATTCGCTTTCATCAAAAAAGATATGGGCGTCGGCATATCTTACAGCCCTTGGCTCAAGGGGCTTACCAACGATATTAACCTGGCTTACCTGAGTGGTTTCAAGAGGATTACCAAGGATCAGGTAATTGCCATGTCGTTGCGATATTTTAACCTTGGCAATATCAACTTTACCGACATCAACGGCGGTCCGATTGGCGATTACAAGCCTAACGAATTTGCACTTGATGGCACATACTCTCGCATGCTGACTTCAAATATGTCGATGGCCGTAGCTGCAAGATTCATACACTCGAACCTTACACAAGGGCAGGATGTAGGTGGCCAAGCTACAAAACCAGGAAACTCCGTTGCAGCCGATGTTGCTTTGTTTCAGCGTTTTCCAGTCGAATTTGATAAAATTGATGGTAATTTTTCCTGGGGTTTGAATATTTCCAATATTGGGATAAAGATGTCATATAGCGATGATAACACTAATAAAGATTTTATTCCTACCAACTTCAAATTAGGCCCTTCACTCACGCTCAACCTCGATGATTTTAACCAGATGTCGTTTATGGTTGACTTCAACAAATTGCTTGTTCCAACCCAAAGTATTGATAGCAATGGGATTATTATAGCTGGAATGGATCCAAATGTATCTGTCCCCGTTGGCATGATACATTCATTTTATGATGCACCGGGCGGTTTAAGCGAAGAAATGGCCGAAATCAGCATTTCAACTGGCATCGAATATTGGTACGCCCAACAATTTGCACTTCGTGGAGGTTTCTTCTATGAGGATAAAAATAAAGGGAACCGGAAGTTTTTCACTTTAGGTGCAGGTTTCAGGTACAACATCTTAGGTATCGATTTCTCGTATCTTATCCCACTCGAAACACAAAACCCACTTGAGCATACTTTGCGTTTCTCGCTACTCATCAATTTTGATGCACCTTCGGCAGCGAAATAGATTTTGGTTTCAAGGATTTTATAATAAACGAGGCTGTCCTTATCGGGCAGCCTCGTTTATTTATGGAAGTTCCGTATTATTAAAAAGGGAGAATTTCTAATTCACGTTCAACTACTTATCGAGAAGAACCACAGCATACGCCGAAACCCCTTCTTCGCGCCCTTCGAATCCAAGCTTTTCGGTTGTTGTGGCCTTGATTGAAATTTGCCCCAATTCTATCCCTAAAAGTTCGCTTAATGTTGTGCGCATGATTTCAATGTATGGGGCAATCTTTGGCACCTGAAGTGCAATTGTGCTGTCAATATTTTGAATCTTAAATCCTGCTGAAGTAATCAGTTCAGCAGTCCTTGTTAGTAATATTTTGCTATAAATACCTTCAAATTCAGGATCGGTATCCGGAAAATGCTTTCCAATATCGCCTAATGCAGCCGCACCCAAAAGTGCATCACAAATGGCATGTATAAGCACATCGGCATCCGAATGACCAAGCAATCCTTGTGTATGTGGGATTTTTACACCGCCAAGCCATAAGTCGCGGCCTTCGGCAAATCGGTGAACATCGTATCCAAAACCTATTCTCATTTTAGTAAAGGGGTTGGGGTTTAGGTTGTTGAGTTGTTTATTCGTTGAGTTGTTGAGTTGTTGGAGGTTGAGCTGTGAAGCACCAATAACTATTAACCATTAACTATTAAACTAATACATTCCTTCAATCTCATTTTTAAATTGCTCGGTAATTACCCTTCGCATAATTTTCAAGGATGGGGTCAATTCGCCGGTTTGTATCGTGAACTCATTGGGTAGCAATACAATTTTTTTAACCTGTTCGTAAGGCGAGAGGTCTTTCTGTAAAGTGTCGATACGTTGCTGATAAAAAGCAATGACTTCCTTTTGTTTTACTTGTTCATCCCTTGGCTTGTTTTCGAGTCTCATTTCCTTCATCAGTCCAGCGAACGCAATAGCTGCCGGTACTACAAGCGCCGTAATATATTTGCGTTCATTTCCAATAATGGTTATTTGCTCTATAAATTTATCTCCCGAAAGCAGCGATTCTATTTTCTGTGGCGCAATGTATTTCCCTGACGAAGTTTTTATTATGTCTTTTATCCTGTCGGTAAGGAATAGGTAACCATTTTCATCCAAACGTCCGGCATCTCCGGTGCAAAAATATCCATCCTTCATCACTTCGGCTGTTAGCTCAGGTTTTTTGTAATAGCCCATAAACACAGTGCCACCCTTTACCATTACCTCATCGTTTTCGCCTATTTTTACATCAAGCAAAGGCATTATTTTTCCCACCGATTTCGTGTTGATATCATCGTCGAGCAAGCATGTAACTGAGGCAACAGTTTCGGTTAGGCCATAACCTACCTTAATATGAATGCCCACTTGCTCGAAAAAGTGGATTATTTCGACCGAAAGGGCTGCACCACCGCAAACCATGAACCGGAAATTGCCACCAAGTGCTGCACGTCCTTTTGCAAGAACAAGCTTATCGGCAATGCTATATGCGATTTTAAGCATAGCTGGCACTGGCTTTTTGTTCCAGATATAATCCAGCCTTCTGCCGCCAACATTTATGGCCCATTTAAAAATGGATTGCTTTATAGCCGATCCTTTTGCTATTTCGGCATTTACGCCTTCGTGCGTTTTCTCAAAAAACCTTGGAACCGAACACATTATTGTCGGTTTTACAACTTTAACTGACGCAACAACTTCTTTGGGGTTGCGCAGATAATACGAAATCATGCCCTTGCTCAACACGTTGAATGTCCATGCCCTTTCGAAAATATGGCTGAGAGGCAGAAAACAAAATGATACGTCCTTATCGTCAACGTCTAATCGAAGGTCGTGAATTTTGATGCAATACAGAAAATTGGCCACCGAAAGCATTACGCCTTTGGGTACTCCCGACGTGCCTGATGTGTAGATTATGGTACACAAATCCTGATCCTGTGCTTCCTGAGATAAAACTTGTAGTTGTTTGTCGTAAATGTTTGCTCGGCCTTCGTTCAGGAAATCAGCAAAATGTACCGCATCCACAGCTTTATCTATTTGAACCGATGGGTCGAAAGCAATAATTTTGCTCAGAGTAGGGACTTTTTGCAACAAAGCCTTTGCCACATCGTATTGTTCCTGTTCGCCGACAAAAAATAGCGTGGTTTCGGTTTCGTTCAGCATGTACTCAGCTTGCGCAACACTGGTTGACGAAAAAAGTGGAACGGATACCGCCCGGACCAATTGCAACGCGTAATCCGAAATTGTCCATTCGGGCATGTTGCGCGACATAATACCAACTTTATCACCCGGTTTCACACCATTGGCGAGCAATGCTTTAGCGGTGTCTTCAATGGATTGCCACAATTCTGTCCAACTGATTGGAGTCCAGCTTTTATCACTTTTTTGATAAAAAACCGCATCGCGGGAACCGTATTTTTTACAGTTGTTGCGAAGTATTGAGGTAAGTTGTTGATTGTTCATAGTACAAGGGTTATTCGGGCCGATTTTATCCAGAAAACAAATTGGTATTTTGATGCCAATCTCTTTTTAAAGCCCTACAAAGTTCGAAGTGTTGTATTGGTTAAAATTTCAGGTAAAGATATAATTTTTTCATAAAAACACAACACATATTCAAATTTGTATATAAATATTTCGATATTCACCCAGAATCGCTCCCGTCGTGGACGCTTGTCTAAATACTCGCCTAAAAGTCGGTATCTTTGCGCCTCACTAATAAGCAGAGATGATTTCAGTAGATGGACTTACGGTTGAGTTTGGGGGAACCTCCCTTTTTAAAGATGTTTCTTTTGCAATAAACGAAAAGGACAGGATAGCCTTGATGGGAAAAAATGGTGCTGGCAAATCGACTTTGCTAAAGATTATTGCTGGCACAAAAACGGCTTCACGGGGCAAAGTTTCGGCTCCAAAAGATGCCATAATTGCCTATTTGCCTCAGCATTTGTTGGCAAACGACAGCCGAACCGTATTTGAGGAAGCTGCTCAGGCATTTGCTCAAGTTTTCGAAATGCAGCACCAAATCGAAGATTTGAACAACCAACTTTCATCACGCTCCGATTATGAATCGGCTGAATACTACGAACTTATTGAGCAGCTTTCGACTATAAGCGAGAAATACTATTCGATAGAAGAAGTGAACTACGATGCCGAAGTTGAGAAGATATTGCTTGGCTTAGGTTTTGAAAGGGAGGATTTTACCCGGCCAACCGGCGAATTTAGCGGTGGATGGCGGATGCGGATCGAACTGGCTAAAATTCTTTTGCAAAAGCCCGACCTGCTCCTGCTTGATGAGCCTACAAACCACATGGATATTGAGTCAATACAATGGTTTGAGGATTTTCTGATAAACAGTGCCAAGGCGGTAATCGTGATTTCGCACGACCGCGCTTTTGTTGACAACATCACCACACGCACCATAGAAGTTACCATGGGCCGTATTTACGACTACAAGGTAAATTATTCTTCGTACCTGCAGCTTAGGAAGGAACGCCGCGAACAGCAGCAAAAGCACTACGACGAGCAGCAAAGGTTTATTGCCGACAATCAGGATTTTATCGACAGGTTCAGAGGGACTTTTTCTAAAACCAATCAGGTTCAGTCGCGGGTGAAGATGCTTGAAAAACTGCCTGTAATAGAAGTTGACGAAGAGGATAACTCTGCCTTGCGGCTTAAATTCCCACCATCGCCACGCTCGGGCAGCTACCCTGTGATACTCGAAGGCATGACCAAAAAGTATGGCGACCACACGGTTTTTGCCGATGCCGCTTTCAGCATTGTGCGGGGCGAAAGGGTAGCATTTGTCGGCAAAAACGGCGAAGGCAAATCCACCATGGTCAAAAGCATAATGGGCGAAATTGAGTACGAAGGCAAACTTACCTTGGGCCACAACATTATGATAGGATATTTTGCCCAAAACGAAGCCTCTTTGCTCGACGAAGAAAACACGGTATTCCAAACAATTGACGATGTTGCCAAAGGCGATATCCGCACAAAAATCAAGGATATATTAGGTGCATTTATGTTTGGCGGCGATAGCTGGAACAAAAAGGTGAAAGTGCTTTCGGGTGGCGAACGTACGCGCCTTGCCATGATAAAGCTGCTGCTGGAACCGGTGAACCTTTTGATTTTGGATGAGCCTACCAACCACCTGGACATGAAGACAAAAGATATACTCAAAAGTGCTTTGCAGGATTATGACGGCACGCTTATTTTGGTTTCCCACGATAGGGATTTCTTGGATGGCTTGGCCGACAAAGTGTTTGAATTTGGCAACAAACGGGTAAAAGAACACATCGGTGATATAAACAGTTTCCTTGCCAAGAAAAAGCTTGAAAACCTCCGGGAATTGGAGAGGACAGGGAGGAAATAGGGGAAATGGCCATCAACATCATGTAAAATCCACGAAACCTTGCTTTTGGTTTAATCGGTCACTTATTGGCGGGTTTAGGTGAATACACCCGATTCCTCAACGAACGTATTGTTTTCAAAGGCATCTCGGTTGTGAGTATATTACAGAACCAGTCGGGGATATTTCCTCCCGGATCAATAACTCCTTCGAGAGTAACTTTTACATTGCCTTTATCCAATTGCAGAATGGTCCATATCTGCCAGTTTTTTTTAATCCTGACAAGATCGGGCTTTTCAGGGACCACCATTAATAATGGCTTCGACACAACAATATATTCTCCCGTTGCCGAATCTGTTTTTATAGTTACTTCCACAGCAAGATCCCGATCCGTGAACGGCCATGGCATATCGTAAATATAATAATACCGCACATATTTTTTCTCTTCGTAGCTGAGCACTTTTATGTTTTTGAAATCCTCGCCCCACCAATCAAAATTTTTGGCATTGCCTATCATGGCACATACTTTCTCCATTGGAGCATGAAAAATGGCAACCCCTTTATATGATTTTAGGGAACTGTTCGATTCGCGGCGCGTATATATTTTAATTCCATCCTCTTCCTTTTCAAGGTTCCAAGGTTGTGCAATTGTCGAAAAAACACCGAAAAAGTTAAACACCAAAAAAATTGCTAAAATTCCAATAGGTTGCTTCATAGCGATAGGTTGTTGAAACAAAAATTCATTTACCGGATCCTGAATATCTTTGTCAAAAATAGTAAGAAAAAGTTGTGGATTTACATTTATTAGCATAAAATTTCAACGCTGTTCTCTGATGGGCGGTTTTTCCAGAAAGCATGTATTCTTTTCAGGAAAGTACCAGTAAATTTTTCCACAGTTTTTTCAGAATCTGATGTTCAGAATCAAATCAGTTCATAATCGTACACATCAAAATTGTGATTTCCGTGGTACACTCTACAATAGATGTGCGCTGATAAAGTTGGTGGCGAACTTGCACCTTTGATGCAAGTGTGCCAGCGGTTACCGGCGAACTTGCACCTTTGATGCAAGTGTGCCAACAGTTACCGGCGAACTTGCACCTTTGATGCAAGTGTGCCAGCGGTTACCGGCGAACTTGCACCTTTGATGCAAGTGTGCCAGCGGTTACCGGCGAACTTGCACCTTTGATGCAAGTGTGCCAGCGGTTACCGGGGAACTTGCACCTTTAATGCAAGTGTGCCAGCGGTTAAGGAGGAACTTCAGCGAGATTTAATACACAAGCACTTTCTGGCTATAAATGCGGTTGGCTGTATATAAACCCACAATGTAAACACCTGGTTTTACATTCAGGCTGAAAGTAGTAGCATTTCCTGATGTATATTTGCTTACAGCAAGCGTGCGGCCAACCATATCCGTTACCCTGATATCGCCGTTAACACCGATCAAGTCCGTTTCAGCATTCACCATGCCATTTATAAAGCTGACTGTAATGCCTTTATCAGTGGTTGGTTCGGGTATGGAAGTGGCATTTTTGAAATGCAGCACAAACCTATCCGCAACATCATTGGCAGTGGCAAAGAAAGTATATGCTGGATTGTCGTTCAGTTTCTGGAAAGTGGCGGTCGTTTTGTCTTCGAGGGTTATGCTTGTATTGGCGAAGGTGCTTAGTTTATCGGCGGTGATCGTAAAGTTGCCTGTTGCCCCGGTTTTAAAACTTACCGGCACCGTGCCACCTTCCATCACCGTTTCGGGCAATGTGTTGATGGCAAGCGAAGTGTTGTCGGCAGCAACCGAATAGAGTTCGGCAGCGGATGCACTGTAGCTGAACAGTTTGTAAGCATCGTATTCCCCATCAAAGTTATTGGTAGCCTGGGTATAGAAACACACACGGGCGTAATCCGTTTTGTTGTTGCCTTCTACTTTTAGTTCAAGGATGTTGGTAACAAGTTCTGCACTTTTGTAAAATACATCCTGGCCTAGATGGGTGCGGGCTGAGTTTGGAATGGTAACGCTGCCACTTGCTGCCGAAGCATGAACCATAAATCCCTGCATGGGTGCGATATACTGAGAAGCCCCAGCCAAACCACCACTAAAATATGCATAATACTTATAACTAGCGGTTGCATTGTCGAAGTAGTAAAGTGCAGCATCCATACCAGTTTTTATTATGTTTGAACTTGCCCAGTCTATCGATGATGGATAAGGGTTTCCTATCAGATTCCATCCGTTGCCGGTAGTGGCCGTTTTGGTGCATACAAAACCTGGCTCCCCTGTGGGATTGGTATTAGGCACACCGATAAAGTTTTTGGTAACAAGTTCTGGATATGCCACCATATAGCCTTTGCCGGGAACAAAATTATAACCATCGCCAAAAGTGGGATTTTGTGAATTATAAGTTGCACCCCGATAGTTTAACCATAAATTAGATGGTTCATCCCACTTATAAAAGTCGGTGATTAGTCCGCTGCTTAAATCAATAAAATCCGGAGCAATGGCCATAGTTGAGCTTACCGGCGACGATATAAAGTGAAATTTAAGGTCGGCAACAATATCATAAGGTGTAAGGTAACGCTCAACTCTTGCAGTTCCGCTTCCACCTATACCATTATCAATAAACGAAGCAGTTCCTGTAGCATCCGATTTTAAAACCAGACATTGAGCTGAACCAAGCGTAGTTGTTCCTGATGCCGTTAGGTATTTTCCTGCATTAACAGAAAGTACACCTGTGGCAATATTAAGTGCAGCAGTAGTTGTATTATATAAGAAGGTTAATTCCGCTTGTGTTCGAGATAGTAAGGTTATAAAAAGCGGATGGAGAGGTTGTTCCCCCAACGTTCTGCGATGTAGTGCCGTTTAAGGTTACCGTGCTGCCTGTGCTTGTAAAAGTACCATTGTTGATAAAATGGCCTTTGCAGGCGAGGGCAGCATTTGTACCGTTAAATGTGTTGTCATTTGTGAAAGTTCCGTTGCATGTAACAGTACTGCTTGTACCTACGAATGTCCCTTGGTTTGTAAGTTGCCCACCGAAAATGAGTGTGTTTCCAATTCCGCTAAAATTACTGTTGGGATAATTGATAAAATTTCCTGTGCAGTTGAGCGTACTTCCTGATGCACCAGTATAACTGTTGGTATTATTAAAATTCCCGGTGCAAGTAAGAGTACCGCCAAAAGGATTGGTTATTGAGCCATCGCAGAAAATATCCCCTGTAATTGCATGGCTAAAAGCCCCAGCATTAAACGAAGTTCCCAGCTCTACCAAAAGGTTTCCACCAATGGTTAAAGCTGCAAGTGCCGTTGCTGTTGCCGTACCTGCCAACGTAAGGCTTCCGTGAAGGCTAAGGGCGGTGCCCGGCATCGTTTTGGTTCCGCTGCCACTGAGTGTGAGGTTATGATATTGAGGTGTACCATCAGGAACTATGACTGCTTGGTTGCTTCCATTGTATTCAACGGTTGCCCCATAAACATCTGCATACCATTTTCCAGTTCCGGTTTTGGTAATGGTATTAGCAATTTTCATGGTGCTGTTGGAAGCGTTTGTAATATCTGCGCCAGTACCAATCTCCACATTATAAAAACGTGCATTTCCAGAGACGGTAGTTCCAGGCATTGAAAATAATACCGTACTTGTTCCGGGGTCATTGCCTAATGGATTTTGGTCTTCCCAGCCACCGCTTAAACTGTTTTTTATGGTAAGTGTATTGCCACCCATAACCAATACACCGCCATATTCAATTGAAATTGCATTAATGGTTACTCCAGCAGGCAATATCGGATCGTTGGTTGTCGTGGCTGCATCAGGTATAATCACATGGCTAACATCAGACGGGTTTCCTGATGGGGTCCAGTTGGCAGAAGTTCCCCAATCAGAGCTTGATGAACCATCCCACGTATAATAACCAGTAATGAAATCGCGCAATTGAAAGAGGGTTCTCCATGTGTGGGTTCCATTGATAGCAATAAAATAATCAATAGGAATATTGCTCAATCCTAAGTAATTATTGATGAAATCGTAAGCCGATCGCCCATGCTCATCTGGTGTCCCAGAGCCGCCTCCAATATCATAATCCATAGTTACCATAGTTGATTCGCTATTGGTATGATATGGGCTGATACTACTTGTAAGTTCACTATCTAAGTAATGGAAATTTGCTGTAACGTGCGAAGTAGATGTATAACCACTTGGAACCGTGGGGATTATTTCGTAGGTTCTTTTTACAGCATCTGGATTGCCAAATGGAGTAGTGCCTATCGTTATTGTAACCGAAAGTGAAGTGGGCATGTTTCCTGTTGAAAGGGCAACCGTTGTATATTGATGCCCAAAAGTATAAGATGTATTAGCATCAAATGCCATTGTCCTTTTCACGGTTCCGGTTACATCGCCAATACCTGTTGTAGTTGCAGAGGCTCCCATATTCAGCAAATAGGAGTCTAAATAATCAGTATTTGTAGTTCCGGGGTAATTCCCATAAGTATGAGTCATCTCAAGCAACCCTTTCGTATCAGTTGGGTTTACAGCAGCCAGATTTAGCACACCATTTACTGTAATATCGCTTCCTGCCGTTAGGCCGCCTGTTCCACTGATTGTTAAATTAGTGATAGCTGTCGAAAAAACAGAAGCTGGCAATGCAATGCCAATCGAATTTGCAAAATCCAAGGTTGCAGCGGCATTGCTTGCATCAATGCTTCCACTTGTTCTGGTAAGCGTACTTCCTGAAATAGTTAATGTATTTGCGCCTATTGCCAAAGTCTCGCTGGTTAAAGCCAGTGATTGAGATACGGCGAAGTCCCCATTTAACGTAACACCGCCCGGGTTATTTATTATAAGTGCAGCAACCGAATTGCTGGCGAAAGCTGAGGATTGAATAGTTTGGGCTGTGGATCCAGCAAATTCAACAACAGATGAAGGTACAGATGTTGTTATTTTCCCGCTGCTCGTAAAATTTAAGCTTTTGTTTATTGTAAGTGTTTTGCCGTTCACTACCAAGTTCTTGGAGCTGCCATTAGATATATTCCCTACCGTTCTGTTCCCATCCAATACACAATCATTTGCAGGGCTACTGGCAAAAATAATATCACTTCCTGAGGCTGGTACCAATCCAGTTGTCCAGTTAGCCGCAGTAGCAAAATCGGTACTGATTCCACCCTGCCATACATTCGCGTTTTGTTCAATGGCTCCCATTTTTGGGGAACCTCTCGTGACGCCGTAATAATCTGTTGTAATTCCTGTTCCTGAAACACCGGGCAATGAAGCCGATGCATAATAATTTATTGCATTGGTGCCACCTGCAGTGGTAAATACAGGATTTATAGCCAAACTATTTGCATCCTGGCTGGTGCCGGTTTTCCATGCGTTTAGGTCAGCTTTTTCGAGTGTCCCTATCTTGCCAAGCATAGTACCTGAATAAAAGTAGTCGTTGCCATTTATGGTCAAACCCGAAACACCTGCCAAAACTATTGCATAATGTTTTCCTGTGCTGCCTCCCGTTCGGACATTATCCAATATATTGTTACGGTAATCCCTTGTGGAAGTATTGTTTGCATTCCATAAAGCGGCAGTGGCCGAAGTTGCACCGGAAGAAACGCTACCACCTATATATACTGTATTAAAATAAAAGTTCACAATGTTGCCTACTGTTGTACCATCCCATATTCCATTTATCGAGTAGCCCAAGGAGTTGTTGCCCAGGTTTATTATATTGTTTGCACAGCTTACAGCTCCGCTGTTGATAACAATTCCGTTGACAAAAGCGTTCACATTGGTTGACGAAACGGATAAGCTATGTACGAAGTTTCCTGAAACGGCATTTGTGCCTGAGGGCGGACCAGCAAAATAGATTCCGTAGTTTTCCACTTTGGCTGCTGAGCTACTCAAATTGGTCAGGCCATAAACCGTATTGCCATTTACTATTTGGGTGGTTCCGGCAGTAGCACTGGTTTGTGATATACCTATAGCCGAAGCTGAAGTGCCAGCAGATGTCTGATTGCTGTAGGAAATTAAATCCCTCACTGTATTGTTAATAACCGTATTTGCCCCGGCTATGGTTTGTATGCCCCTGGTGCGCGATTGCGAATTCGTACCTATGTACGCATTGGTAAGGTGGGCAATGGTGTTGCCCGATATGATGGTTGTACCTGTACCCGCACTGTAAAGGCCATATACATCCTGCTTTATTAGTGAGTTTGCTGCAGTGGAGCTTACATTAATACTGTTTGCCGTTTCTAAGCTTCCTATAAGGTTGTTGGTAAGGGAGGTGATGCCCGAAACTCCCCTTACATATATGGATTCGAACCCGTGAGAATAATAATCGGACCCCACCGTGGTAATGGAACCTATGTTGTTACCAGTTATATTCACCGTTCCGGTGCTGTTCTGGATCATGCCATGCGATGTGGAATAGTTGTTCGATTGCCCATCGAAAATTACTGAAGGCGCTGATGTGTAGCCACTGCCTACAGAATTAACAGTTATACTGGTAACAACCCCATTTCCGTTTATGATAGCTGTTGCAGTTGGAGCGGTGCCTCCGGTAGGTGGGTTGGTAAATGTAAGAGTTGGTGCTGTTGCATAGCCACTGCCGCCATGCAGTACAGTTATAGTGGTTGATATACCACCAGGGTTTGCCGCCAGTGTGGTTGTTGCAACCGCAACGGGGGTTGTGATCGTATTAGAGCCAGTGCCGGTGGTTGCCCCAATGGTATTTCCGGTTACCTCGAAATTGCCAGTATATAGGAATATCCCGTCCCAAGGATTATCCTCTGTACTGGTAAAATTCATGTTTGCAATAATGTTATTTGCTATAGTTGTAGCTGTGCCGATTCCTGCATAAACATAAATACCGCAGTAATACACAGCGTAATGCGATGTAAACAACCACGTTCCTGCACATTGAGGCCCACTGCCCCCGATATGATTGTCGCTTATTACATGGTCATTTGTAGTGCTTACGCGGATGGCATTGTACGACAACGCATTGCCGACAGCTATAAAATCGGTGGTTTCGTAAATACTGTTGCCCGAAATGATAAAGCCGATGGAAGCACTGTTGATATTGATACCGTTGGAGCTTAATGTGGTTGAAAAAGTATTGTAAATATGGTTGTTCCGGATAATATTCCCACTGTTGTCGCGGCCTCCTGTCCCAGAAGAAAGTATGGCATTATAAGGCCTGTTGGTTCCAGAACATGTTAGGTTGCAATATTCGATAATATTGTTATCGTTTCCGTTACCGACGTTGCTGGAAGCAAACGAAATAATTCCCATCGCTGAGTTGGCTGATGAACCTGTGAGGGTACAATATTTTACGGTATTGTTTTCCGCCGAATTCAAAAAGCGGATTACTGCAGCACCATTTCCGGTGCTTGTTCCGATAATAGTTAAACTGTTGGGAGTATCCGTCCCGTTAATCCTTCCGTCAATGGTAACATTATCAGCTCCATTCAGGTCAATTAGGGCAAAGTTGCCGAAAGTTGGTGTTAGCGTAGTAGCGGTTACACTGTATGTACCTGTTGGATAAATACGCACCGAAGTATAGTTTGATGCCACTGTTCCACTGGCATTCAGAACGGGCGATGACGTTTCTGTTATGCTTCCGGTAATCTGCAGAATTATCTGCCCTTTGATGGTTCCGCTGTTGATGGCGGCAAAGGCGAGTTGCAATGTTGCATAATCGGCTCCTAAGCCACCAACGGTTTTGGTTGTTTGTCCAAAGGTATTGCCAGCCATCAAGGTCAAGGTAAGTGCAAATGAAAAAAAGTGTTTCATGGTATATATGGTTAACAATAAGTTGTTTAGCGAATTGTATGTCCTATACAATTAATAATGTATATGTAGGAAAAAGCAAGCCAAATGAGTTCATCAAATTGTGAAGCTTATGGCATGGATGGAAATGAGAAGGGGGGAGAAATATAAGAGTTGAACAAAGGTAATACTATTTATGCCTTTAGGAAAGGTTGGTTCTAAAATATATGTTTTCTATACCATTTCAATCCCAATTTACGCAAACAATGCGTTTTAGTCCGTGTGCAAATTAAAGTCGCGCCCCCGTTCAAACTAATTGATACTTGCATTTTGTTGATATTCGATGTAAATGTGTTGTTTGTCGCTGTCATTGTCCTTTTGTTCGATGTAAATGTCCTATAGTTCAATGTCAACTACCTGTTTGTTGCTGTCAATATGTTATTGTTCAGTCTAAATGTGTTGCTTTTCGATGAAAATGAAAAGAAACCGTTTCGAGGGTTGGTAAAAACCGCTCGAAGGGTTCATCCTCCCATTATCGCATTTTCTAATTCTCACATTCTCATATCCCCAAATCTTCACATCCCCAAATCCCGACATTATCAAATTTTCCTATTATCCCATCAATTTATCCATCAAATAAATGTACTTTTACAAGCGATTTTACAAAACACATTTCCAATGGGCGATTACATCTATATTTTAATAGGTATAGTTTGGGTGGCATATACCTTATACTCTGCCAGGCAAAAAGCATTGCAAAAACAGCAAGATACCGGATTGCCACCATCAGGGCCATCGCAATCGTCGCCACTTCCTATACCAGGCAACCAAGGTGGAGGAAAATCATTGTTAGAAGATATTTTTCGCGAATTAACAGGCGAAACCAAACCCGTTCCGCGACCAAGCCAGCCTTTCCCAACCACTCCCACGGTTCAGCCTGCGCAGGTGCGGCAAACGGCCCAAGCTGCTAAAAGTTCGACACGGTATGCCGACATATCGGGTTTTGCGGCAGCTTTTCCACAAAATGAACAAAAAGGCGAGAGGATTTCTGGTGCAAACGATGGGCAAACGATGAAAAATGATAGTATCGCTAAAAGATTTGACCTTCGCGAGGCTGTCATTTTCAGTGAATTACTTAACAGAAAGTACTTTTAAACCAAAATATTTCTATTTTGGTAACGATTTGTTAACGTAAGTTAAAAATCTTTTTACCTTTACATGCTTTTTTCAAGGTAGGCTATTCCTATTTACAGCAACATAAAAACTAATCTTTATGGTAAGAAAATTACTCTTTCTCCTTGTTTTGCTTCTCACAGCAAACGCAGCTTTGTTAGCGCAATCGGGAGCGTTACAGGGCAAAGTCATTGATAAGGTGACCAAGGAGCCAATCCCATTCACCAATATCATTGTTGAGTTCAAGGGGACGCAAGCCGGTGGAACAGCCTCCGACTTCGATGGCAAGTACTCTATTAAGCCGATTACACCGGGCACCTACGATGTTAAGGCATCGTTTTTAGGTTACAAACCGGTTCAAATCACAGGTATTCCTATCCGTTCGGGTATTATCGAATACCTGAACATCGAACTCGAATCTACTGCCGTTCAGGTGGAAGGGGTAACAATTACCAAGTACAAAGTACCGCTTATTGATAAAGACAAGACAGTTTCGGGTGCAACAGTTACTTCTGAGGAAATCAGCAAGATGCCGAGCCGTAATGCTCAATCCATTGCTACCAGTGTTGGAGGTGTTTTTTCCCGCGATGGCGAGGTTGGCAACGTTCGCGGACAGCGTTCGGATGGCAATGTTACATATATTGACGGGATTAAAGTACGCGGTACTGGCGGTTTGCCCGAATCGGCAATCGAACAGGTTTCTGTAATTCTGGGAGGTGTGCCAGCTCAATATGGTGATGCCACGGGTGGCATTATCAATATCACAACCAAAGGCCCTTCGCGGCAGTTTGGTGGTGGCATTGAGTTACAAACCTCACAATTCCTCGATCCTTATGGTAGCCACCGTGTTGGATTAAACCTCACTGGTCCACTGTTCTGGAACAAGGCGAAGACCGAAGCTTTGCTTGGTTACTTTATAGCTGGCGATTTCAATTACCATAAAGACGGTGCTACCTTGCCTTTAGGACTGTATAAAGTAAACGATGCCAAATTGGCCGAACTCGAAGCAAACCCTTTGCGGCCATCCGGTACAGGGCAAGGAAACTATCAGAATGTTGAGTTTATCAGGCAATCCGATTTGGTAGCTTTGAAATCCTCGCTCAATAGCAATGGGTACGATATAAACACCTCTGGAAAGTTGGATGTAAAAACGGGAAAGAACACCAACCTTACTTTTGGAGGGTCGTACAGTGCTTCTGCAGGAAATAATTACAACCTTTACCATTCCATTTTCAATTACAACCGGAATTCTTATTCCAGTGGCAACGAATGGCGTGTTTTTGGCAGGTTTACACAGCGTTTCCCTGCTTCAAAGGATGCCAATACCTTGGTGAAAAATATTTATTACTCCATCCAGGCCGACTATACCAGTATTAAAAATAAAACAGAAGACCCTGAACTAAAGGACAACCTTTTCGCTTATGGCTATGTTGGGAAGTTTGATACCTATAAAGAAAAAGGTTATGATTATTTCCCTGAAGTTGATTCGAACGGACGCTTATTGTCTGCGACTCTAACCATGAATGGTTTTTCTGATACACTTGTTACTTTTTCGCGTGCCGAGTTTAACCCTGTGTTGGCAAACTACACTGATAATTTTTATAAATACTATGCCGAGAACAATTTCTTACTGCCTTTCGACCCCAATCACACCCAACCCTTTAATAAAGAGGAAATTTATTCTGGTGGTGGAATGTTAAATGGATATACCCCAAACGGTGTTTTTAACGGTGTTTACGGCTTATGGTCGGCACCTGGCAACCAACAGACTGGATATGGCAAAAGCTCTACTACCCAGGTAACAGCCAACATGAACCTTTCGGCCGATGTAGGCAACCACGAAATCAAGCTTGGGTTTACTTTCGAGCGTTACAGCCAAAGCAATTTTTCGTATGCGCCTACAACCTTCTGGCAACAGATGTCGCAGTTGACCAACTTCCATATTAAAGAACTCAACCTGAACGATTCGATGGTGACAAACTATCAAGTAGTTAATCCTAATAATGATACTGTTGATTTTACAAAAATAGATTTTAACAGGCTTTATGATGGTAGCTCCCAAAGTGTTTTTGATATGAACCTTCGTTCAGCAATGGGTTTGTCCAAAACAGGTACCGAATGGATAGATATAAATTCTTATGACCTTAACTCAAACACGATATCCTATTTCGACGATAATAACCAAAGGCGTACCGTGAATCTGAATAAACCAGTATCGGTAGATTTCTTCAGTCCAGATGAATTCCTTAATATTAGTGGAAATGCATTTGCTGTAGCAAGGGGATATGATTATTATGGCAATAAGTTGACTTCGAGTCCAAGTATATTGGATTATTACAATAATACCGACGCCAATGGGAATTTTACCCGTCAGATAAAACCAAATGAGCCTATTTATATGGCAGGTTATATTTCGGATAAATTTTCTTTCGACGATCTGGTATTCAATGTTGGGCTTCGTGTGGATCGTTTTGATGCAAACCAAAGCACCTTGAAAGATGCTTATTCGCTTTATCCTATTAGGACTGTTTCTCAAGTTACCAACCTTGGCGAACACCCTTCAAGTATGGGTGATAACTATGCAGTATATGTGGATAACCTTACTGAACCAACACGCATAATGGGCTATCGCGATGGCAGCAACTGGTACGATGCCAATGGGGCGGTATTGCTTGACCCTACATTTCCTTTAGATGCGGGAAACGGTATTACACCTTACCTTGAGGGTGGTAAAGTAATTGATGAGAAATCGTTTGCCGATTATGTTCCACAAATTTCGGTAATGCCACGTATCTCGTTCTCGTTCCCCATTTCTGACGAGGCATTGTTCTATGCCCATTATGATGTAATTACCCAAAGGCCAAAATCTTATGCGGTTATGGATCCTTTCAATTACCTGAAATGGCAATATAAGAGCAATTTAACAATGAGCAACCCGAACCTGAAACCGGAGAAAAATGTGAACTATGAATTGGGTTTCCAACAAAAGATTTCCAATTCATCTTCCATCAATATCTCGGCATTTTATATCGAATCGCGCGATCAAATTCAAATGTTCCGCTACACAGGGGCATATCCTTCCATGTATTACTCATACAATAACATCGACTTCGGTACGGTTAAAGGTCTTACAATTGCTTACGATCTCCGCCGTACTGGCAATGTTCGTATCAGGGCTAACTATACGCTTCAGTTTGCAAACGCAACAGGTTCAAATCCCGAAACTTCAAAAGCACTTATTCAATCTGGCCAGCCCAACCTTCGTAACCTAATCCCAACCGATGCTGACCAACGTCATGCCATACAGGTTAACGTCGATTTCCGTTATGCCGAAGGAACAGATTATAATGGCCCGGTTATTAATGAGATTCAGGTATTGAAAAATGCAGGTTTCAATATTACCATGAACGGCGGTTCGGGAACACCTTATACCCGTTCGAGTACTATCTCCAGTTTGCTGGTATCTAATTCGATGGTACAAGGTTCACTTTCCGGTTCGCGCTTGCCATGGTCGTTCAGGATGGATGGCCGTTTGGACAAGGATTTCACTGTGGCCGTTGGCAAGGATTCAAAAGGAGGCAAAAAGGAATACTTCCTCAACGCTTATCTTCAAGTGCTGAATATACTAAATACCCAAAATATAATGGGCGTTTATGCCGCTACCGGAAACCCTAATGATGATGGATATTTGGCTGCTGCTGAATACCAGTCACAGATCAATTCGCAGCTCGATTCTCAGTCGTTCAGGGATATGTACAGTATCAGTGTCAACAATCCTTACAATTACAGTTCGCCCCGTATGATCCGTATTGGAGTAGGGATAAGCTTCTAATTGATATATAATGCATCGTAGAAACGAAAAACAAACAAAATTTATGAAAAATATATTCCGAATCCTACCGGCGATTTTATTGGGCTTCCTTCTGATGGCAAATGCTAGCAGGGCAGAGCAGTATCATTACAAATCGGGAACCCCGGTAGTTAAACAAACAGCAGCAGGATGTACTCCGGGTGCTAATTTCAAATGGCTCGAAATCAACAACGTACGTACCCGTATCAACACTGGTGGCGATATGTGGTGGGACTTTGAAGTTGCCCAATACGAAATCCCGAAAGGTTCGAAAAAGATGTCGATGTTTTCGGCCGCTTTATGGATTGGTGGACTCGATGCCAACGGACAGTTGAAAATGGCCGCACTCCGCTACCGTCAGGTCGGTAACGATTATTGGCCTGGTCCGCTTACCATTGATGGAACAGCCGCAATCAGCTCCGATGTGTGTGCCAAATGGGATAAACTTCACTACATCACCAGAGCGGAGGTCGATGATTTCCTTGCCGCTTACAACGACCCAGCGGGACATCCTGATTATCAGACTCCATCATCTATTGAAAATTATCCTGCGCATGGCGATCCGGGACAAAGTTACTATTTGGCACCTTTTTATGATAACGACCCAGATGGCGCAGGACCACAGGAACCTGATGGGGATTACAACACAAAGCAAGGCGATTATCCTTACTACGACTTGTCCAATGCGCTTTGTCATACAAACACCCCAACTGCCGAAGGTGCTGGCAACCTTGTGGATCAGGTTTTAAAAGGGGATGCTACATTATGGTGGGTTTTCAACGATAAAGGCGCTATCCACAGCGAATCAAAAGGGGAACCTATCGGACTGGAAATCAGGGCACAAGCCTTTGGGTTTTCAACCAACGACGAAATCAACAACATGACTTTCTATAGCTATGAAATCATCAACAGATCTACTTACCGCCTTACCCAAACCTATTTCAGCCAATGGGTTGATACCGACCTTGGATATGCAAAGGACGATTATGTAGGTTGCGATGTAATGCGTGGTTTGGGTTACTGCTACAACGGTACTGCTGTTGATGGTAGTGGACAGGCATTTGCTTATGGCGATAAACCCCCTGCCATTGGAGTTGACTTTTTTCAAGGCCCTTATATTGACAAAGATAAGAAAGGGAAAATTAATGGCGATAACCCTGCAACGACTGGCGATCCTACCTTCCACCTTAAAGGTTCACCAGATTTAAACTTTACAGGTGGGGCGCAAATGGTTCTTTGGGATGGGCAAACGCTGGAAAAAATTGTAAATGGGGATACCATTTTCAAAGTCATAAATTCAGCTGCCATCAATGGCATAAACTTTGGAAACGGCATTGAGGATGACGAACGTTTTGGGATGCGCAGGTTTGTGTATCATAACAACGGTGGATCAGCATACATGCAGGATCCTTCGGTGGCTATCGAATATTATAACTACCTGAAAGGGATATGGAAAGATGGCACCAAGATGCTTTACGGTGGCAATGGCCACGAAGGCGCAGGTGCACTTGTTCCTCCAATTGAAGCTGACTTTATGTTCCCTGGCATGACCGATATTTACGATTGGGGAACACGGGGCATTACTCCAAGTCCTAAAAACTGGACTGAAGTAACCGCCAACAACCCTCCGGATGACCGCCGTTTTATGGAATCGGCCGGACCTTTTATATTGGAGCCAGGTGCTGTAAATTATATAACCGTAGGTATTCCATGGGCTCAGGCACAAAGCGGTGGCCCGTTAGCCTCTGTAAGGATGTTACAACAGGTTGATGATAAATGCCAAATGTTGTTTGATAACTGTTTTAAAGTTATTTCCGGTCCTAACGCCCCCGATTTAACCATTAAAGAATTAGACAAAGGCTTGATCCTTTATATAACCAACCGTAAAACCAACGATGCTGGCAATAACTATCAGGAAAAATATTCGGAATTTGACCCACGTATCCAAGGTTCGGAAACTGACCACTGGGATTCGTTGTATCATTTCGAGGGATACCAAATATACCAATTGAAAGATGCAACAGTTTCGGTTGCCGATCTTAAAAATCCTGACATGGCCCGCTTGGTATTTCAATGTGATGTAAAAAACAATGTTTCTCAATTGGTTAATTTTTACTACAACCAAAACCTTAGTGGCAGTGCTCCTGTCGAAGAAGTGGTAGGTGTTAATAAAGGTATAACCCATTCGGTACAACTTACCAAGGATGCTTTTGAAGGGAATGATTTGGTAAACCATAAGCAGTATTATTACCTTGCTGTTGCTTATGCCCAAAATAACTACAAGAAATATAACCAAACTGACCCAAGTGCATTGGATGGCCAAAAATTGCCCTATTTGGCAGGCCGGAAAAACATCAAGACATATACGGGAATCCCCCATGCCTCAGTCGGTATGATTTCGGCGAACAGCACTTTCGGCGAAGAACTTGTTGTTACCCGCTTGGCCGGACAAGGCAATGGCGGTAAATTCCTTGATCTTTCGGATGAAACCATCGCTGAAATCATGTCGAAAAGAATGGCCGATTCACTTAACGTTCCGGGTGGCCCAGATTACCCGATATCTTACAATCCTACTTATACAAAAGGCAATGGCCCGATTACGGTAAAAGTTATTGACCCTCTAAACGTAAAGGACGGTGAATATACTGTGAAATTTGATTCTATGTATAAAGTTGAAGTCCCTGTTGGCGAACTCGATACAGCAATGTTGGTAGCAAGTTGGTCGTTAGTTGACAATATTACGGGTAAAGTTTATATTTCGGATACCACAATAAACACCCTGAATGAGCAATTATTCCTTGATTTGGGGTTATCTGTCAGCATTAACCAGACACTGTATCCAGGCCCTTATGTTGTTGGAACAAAGATAAAACAAGTAGCTGGTTCGCCTGATTTAATACTGCCTGATTACCAGCCTGTTCTTCCAAATAACGGATTTCTTGAAGGTACGATGGCCTTTCAGGATTCAACAAAACCTTGGTTGGATTTCCTTCCTGATATTGATGGATTCCCTATGTACGATTGGATAAAAGCCGGTTTGAAAACAGAAATACCAGCAGACTGGAACAACACAAAGGATAAATGTTTCGACCCTGAGTCGGTTTATGAAACTGTATTAGGAGGAACCTGGACACCATATATGTTTGCTGAAACAGGCAGAACGGATACAGTAGTTGGGGTTGCGCATGGTGAATATCAGGTGGAATCGCAATCGCGCGAATATTGTTCGTTTACTAATATATCGGGTGTTGATGTTGTTTTCACAGCCGATAAATCGAAATGGACACGTTGTGCGGTAGTCGAATTATGTCCAGTTGACAAATCGAGTGCTGCCGAAGGCGGTGCAAAGCAATTTGAATTGCGTAAAGGCCGTTCCGTCAATCAGGATGGGGATACTGCAGTGCAGAGTAGCGATCCGGCTAAAAATTCTGATTTTATTTCCAAATACAGCATGGGATGGTTTCCTGGTTATGCAATCAATGTTGAAACTGGCGAACGTCTCAACATGTTGTTTGGCGAAGATTCCCGCCTTGTTGATGATAATGGACGGGATATGATATTCAATCCGTCCCCAAGAATCCGTACAGATAGAGGCCGACCCGTGATGGGAGGAAAACACTTTATTTATGTAATGGCACATGTTGTCGGCAAGAAAAAAATTGTCGCCCCAAGCGCAACCCTCCCAGCAGAAGCTTATGATAACCCTGCTTATGATGGTTGTGCAAACTTTGTAAAACAAGTGAACACTCCTCGCAACCCTGTATTTATGAGGCAGGTACGCGGTTTGCAATTCTCAAATTGCATGTGGGTAAGTATTCCTATTGCCAACCCCGTAAATGGATGGTTGAGCAGCGACTTAAAAGTAAAACTGAGGATAACAAAACCTTATACAAGATATTTCTCTACTGCAATTACTAATGGTTTACAAAATGCCAATAATTACTGGCCTATGTATAAATTCGATACAAAAGCAGTCACTACAAATTATGCAAATACAGAAAAAGCAAAAACGGATTTGGATTTGATAAATGTTGTTCCTAATCCATATAACGCTTATTCGAAGTATGAGGTTGACCAGTTTGATAACCGGATAAAAATAACCAACCTTCCACAGAAATGTACAGTAGTTATTTATTCCGCAAATGGTAGCCTTATTAGACAGTTTAATAAGGATGAGGCAAAAACATCTATTGATTGGGATCTGAAAAACTTTGCCGGAATATCTATTGCAGGGGGTGTTTATATCATTCATGTAAAGACTGACCAAGGCGAGAAGGTTATCAAATGGTTTGGTTCATTGCGGCCTGTTGACTTTAACGGTATCCCACTCAATTAGGAGAAAGTAGAATATTAACCTCTAAAAACGGACTTTACACATGAAAAATATCTATAAGTCGATCATAACAATATTTCTGTCAGCGGTATTGGTTCTTCCAGTAATAACGTTTGCAGGAAACAAGGACAGGTCGGGACAGGCCGGTGCATCGGAACTTTTAATCAACCCTTGGGCACGCAGTTCAGGTTGGGGCGGTGTGAACATAGCAAATAGTTTTGGCCTTGAGAGCATCTATACAAATGTTGCCGGATTAGCTTTCACTAAAAAGACAGAGCTTATATTCAGCCATACTCAATGGTTAAAAGGATCGGAAATTGGGATAAACAACTTCGGGTTTGCTCAAAAAGTTGGCGAATCAAGTGTTCTTGGTTTAACAGTGAATACAATGACTTTCGGCGATCTGCCTATAACCACCACCGAATTGCCCGAGGGTGGAGTTGGAACATTTTCACCATCCTATATGAATATCAATGTAGCGTATGCCAAAGCTTTTTCAAATTCGATTTATGGCGGTTTCAATTTCAAGATTATTTCTGAATCCATCAGCGATGTTGGGGCACAAGGGGTTGCAATTGATGCAGGTATCCAATATGTAACCGGCGAAAAGGAAAATATCCATTTTGGAATCTCTTTGAAGAATGTTGGCCCAACCATGAAATTCAGTGGCGATGGTTTATCTATCCGGAGTTTTTTGCCAGGTCAATCAAGCCAGTTTACGGTCGAACACCGTTCGGCAGAATTTGAATTACCATCGCAATTGAACATTGGTGGTTCTTATGCGTTTTTATTCAACGAAATTCATACATTAACCGTGGCGGCAGCGTTTATATCTAATGCTTTCAATAAGGACCAGTATGTATTAGGAGCAGAATATCAGCTGAAGAACTACCTGATGTTACGCGGTGCTTATACCTACGAAGAAGGAATAAATACTAACCTGAGCACAACAGCAATGACTGGGCCAAGTGCTGGGTTAACTGTACAGGTTCCTATAAACGTGGAAAAAAACTCGGTATTCTCGGTTGATTATTCCTATCGCGCAACCAACCCTTTTAAAGGGTGTCATACTATGGCCGTAAGGCTTAGTTTCTAAAAGAATAAAGTGGCTCTGGCCGCATAAACAGGCAAACAATTTTTAAAGAAAGGACTCTTTTGTTTTAAGGGTCTTTTCTTCTTATTTAACAATCACAAATGGCTAACGCTATGAATCAGGTAACTTATTACACGAAAGATGGGTTCGAAAAAATAAAAACAGAACTGGAGCATTTAATCCATATTGAGCGGCCTCTAATTTCGCAGCAAATTGCTGAAGCACGCGACAAAGGCGACCTTTCGGAAAATGCCGAATACGATGCAGCCAAAAACGCTCAAGGCATGCTCGAGATGCGAATTTCGAAAATGCAGGATATGATCCGTAATGCACGGTTGATCGATGAATCGAAAATGGATTCATCGAAAATCCAGATTTTATCGACGGTGAAAATAAGGAATTTGAAGAATAATGCTGAAATGACTTATACGCTCGTTCCCGAAAATGAAGCTGACCTCAAAGCTGGAAAAATCTCGGTTTCGTCGCCCATAGCGAAGGGTTTGTTAGGAAAAGCAAAAGGCAGTAAAGTGGAAATTGCCATTCCGGCTGGTTCAATCACCATTGAAGTTGTTGAAATATCGGTTAAATAAATAGCGATGACAGGAATATTTTCACGAATTGCATCGGGCGAAATCCCTTCGTACAAAATAGCTGAGAACGATAGGTTTTTTGCTTTTTTGGATATTAATCCATTGGCAAAAGGTCATGTGCTGGTTATCCCGAAACAGGAAATCGATTACCTGTTCGACATGGAAGAAGAAATGTACAAGGATCTTTGGCAATTTGCCATGAAAGTGGCCAAAGCGGTAAAGCAGGTTGTACCCTGTATGAAAGTTGGTGTTGCTGTAATTGGGCTTGAAGTTCCCCATGCACATATCCACCTTGTCCCTCTTAATACCATGGACGATATTAATTTCAGCAGGCCAAAACTAACTTTTCCAGCCGATGAAATGAAAAAACTTGCTGCTGAGATTGCCGATGTTTTGTAGAATAACTAACCAAGAAACCAAATATTTGACCGCTTTTGCAAGGCGGTTTTTTTATGCACAAAAATATATCGGGGTTTATGACAATGGACAAACCAATTGTTGAAAGATATTACCTATAACACCAAACTGCTTGATTGCTATATTTGATTTTTTACAAGCTTAGTTGATTTTGGCAAGAGTTGGTCACTTACACTTTCGTTTTTTTGCCTGTTAATGCCTGAAACACCTTTTCCAGATTATGTTCTTCCATATAGAGCGAAAGCAGGGTAAGATTATAATTAAGTGCGAATTTGTTAATTTGTGGCCTGATATCCACGCCCGGTTTGGCTTGCAATTTCCATGAATTGCCAATGGTTTTCACAACCTTTGCAACTCCGGGAATTGTTAAAAGCAAATTTTCGGTAGTTGCTGTAGCAAATTCAACAGTAACAATATCGTGCGCATGTATTTCCGATAATTCGGCTGTTGGACCATCGGCTACGATTTTGCCCATGTTTATAATAATTGCACGGCTACATACGGCCTCCACTTCCTGCATGATATGGGTGGAAAGTACCACTGTTTTTTGTTTTCCAATCCCTTTTATCAGTTCACGGATTTCGAGCAATTGGTTTGGATCAAGTCCAGAAGTTGGTTCGTCAAGTATCAGAACATCAGGATTATGTATCAAAGCCTGTGCAAGTCCCACCCGTTGTCTGTAGCCTTTCGAAAGCGTACCGATTTTTTTGTTCTGCTCAGGGCCTAATCCTGTTTGCTCAATAATTTCAAGGATCCGCTTATGTGTCGCTTTGCCCAATTTATGGATTCCTGCAACAAACTCAAGGTATTCCTTTATGTACATATCCAAATACAATGGGTTATGCTCAGGCAAATAACCTACAATTTTTTTAACCTCATCAGTTGCAAAAAGCACATCGTGGCCATTCACTGAAGCGTTTCCCGATGAAGGCGGAATGTAGCCAGTTAGTATTTTCATCAAGGTTGATTTGCCAGCACCATTTGGTCCTAACAACCCTACAATTTCTCCTTTGCCAATATTGATGTTCACTTTATCCAGCACAACCTGAGCGCCATAAACTTTAACAATATCATGGGTTATAATCGACATTTTCTTGTTTTTTGGTAGTGCAAACCTACAAAATTTACCTGTACTAAGGAGCTGTTTACAAATTTGTGGAGCATTAGAACTTGTGCCTTTTGAAATAAAATATTTATTAAAAACTTGAATCGCGTTGATCCATGTGCTTTGAAGCACATCATATATTACTTTAAATCAACATTATGTATATAATGCCAAATAGAATTATTGAAAATCTAGTATCTATAAACCGGGTATTTGTTTGCTCAAATAATCGAATGTGACATAAAAGATACTTTATTTCATAACGATTCGTAAGCTTAGTTTCCCGTTTGTACAACATTGGAACCGAAAACATAACATTTACGGTTTCATTACGTTAATAATCCATTCCAACTTCTATATTGTGTTTACCTTTGTACCATGTCAGCTAATACTTTTGGAACTTTATTTCGGCTAACCACGTTTGGCGAGTCGCATGGTGCAGCCTTGGGTGGCATAATCGATGGCTGCCCGGCGGGATTGGCCATTAATATTGATTTTATGCAGCATGAACTCAACCGCCGTCGCCCTGGACAATCGGAAATGACTACCCCGCGAGATGAAAGTGATTCCATTGAACTACTTTCCGGAATTTTTGAAGGAAAATCCACCGGTTCGCCAATTGCGTTTTTAGTCCGGAACAAAGACCAACACAGCACCGATTACGATCATTTGCGTGATGCTTATCGCCCTTCCCACGCCGATTTTACTTACGATTCCAAATACGGATTTCGCGATTACCGTGGTGGCGGCCGTTCATCAGCTCGCGAAACACTTTCGCGTGTTGCAGGTGGTGCAGTTGCTAAATTATTGTTGTATCAATATGGGATCAAGGTAAAAGCGTATGTTAGCTCTATTGGAGATGTTCATGTTGAGAGAGAGTTTAATATCGACCAACTGGATGAAACAGAAAACAGTCCGGTTCGTTGTCCGGATAAGGAAGCTTCTGCAAAAATGATTCAGCTTATAACAGCGTTAAAAACCGATGGAGATACTACAGGCGGAATAATAACCTGTATAATCAATGGTGTTCCTCCAGGATTGGGCGAACCGGTTTTTGATAAACTTCAAGCCGATTTGGCAAAAGCGGCCATGAGCATCAATACCGCCAAAGGTTTTGAGTATGGCGAAGGGTTTAATGCACCTTCCATGCGCGGTTCCATCCATAACGATATTTTTACGGCCAACCAACAAGGTGTTATCGGCACCAAAACAAACCATTCAGGCGGGATTCAGGGTGGCATAAGCAATGGCAACGATATAGTTTTCAGGGTTGCTTTTAAGCCAATTGCTACCATTCAGCAATCGCAAGCTTCGGTTAACAGCAAAGGCGAAAATATAATATTGGCGGCTAAAGGGAGGCACGATGTGTGCGTTGTTCCCCGTGCCGTCCCAATTGTTGAAGCTATGTCAGCAATGGTTATTGCCGATCATTTGCTCCGTAATCGGTCGGCCCGGTTGTAGCAATGTTTTTTCAATTCTATAAATTTAAACAAATACTAATTCATCCCTACAATATGAAAAAGGCATTGAAAATTTCAGCCATAGTAATTGGCATATTTTTACTGATTATCATCCTATTACCCTTTGTTTTCAAAGGCAAGATTCAGAAAGCTGTCCAGCTGGAGATAAACAAAAACCTAAACGCAGTTGTGTCTTTTGATAAAGTTGGGGCAAATTTGTTCAGCCATTTCCCTGATCTTACCATCAATGTGGAAAACCTTTGCGTGATAGGCTCAGGCGATTTCGAAAAAGACACGCTTGCTTCAATATCAACTTTTTCTATTTCCCTTGATTTGGCAAGTGTCTTTGGCAGTAACGGTTACGAAGTAAAACAAATAATCGTTTCTTCACCTCACTTACTGTTTAAAGTGCTGGCAAATGGTAAAGCAAACTGGGATATTGCAAAAAGTACAGGGACAACCGATTCAACATCAGCACCGTCTGAATTTAAAATTTATCTTGATAAAGTCAGCATCAACGATGCAAATATTGTTTATGACGATTCCGAAACGCCCACATTTGTTTCACTTCTGGGCCTAAATGTCCAACTAAGTGGCGATATGACCGCTGATATTACAGCTCTAAACTTCAAAACCACTGTTGATAAATTGACTGCCGATTATGATGGAATCCGTTATATCAGCAATTCAACAGCAGAAATTTCGTCGATTCTTAATGCCGACCTAAAAAACATGGCTTTCACGTTTAAGGATGGAAACCTTCTGCTCAACGATTTGAAAATTACTGCTGATGGTTCGTTTGCCATGCCAAATGAAGGCTACCAGATGGACATCAAATTTGCCGCCAAGGAAAGCTCTTTCAAATCCTTCCTTTCGCTTATCCCGGCTATTTATTCAAAAGATTTTGAAGGATTAAAAACTTCTGGGACAATGGCTTTGGATGGTTTTGTAAAAGGTTTGTACAGTGATATTTCGATGCCGGCTTTCGCAGTCAATCTGAAAATTGCCGATGGGATGTTCAGTTATCCTGGTTTGCCCGGAAATGTTTCGGACGTAAATTTGCTGGCAGCCGTTGCTAATCCTGACGGAATCCTGGATCATACAACCATTGATGTTCCTCGTTTCCACTTAAGTATGGTGCAAAATCCTGTCGATATAACCTTAGCGGTGAAAACCCCAATTTCGGATCCGGACATAAAAGCAACTATGAAAGGCACCTTAAACCTCGAAAATGTTGCTAAAATCTATCCTTTGGGCGAAAATACAAAGTTATCGGGTATAGTCAATGCTGATATGGCATTTAGCGGCAAATTATCAGCTATCGTAAAAGGCGCTTACGATCAGTTTAAAGCAAACGGTTATGCAACTGTGGATCAACTCGTTTACTCTGGACCAGAAACGCCGTTGCCTCTCACTCTTGCTAAATCCAGGCTGGAATTCACGCCGGAATATGCTCAGCTTTCCGGTTTTTCGATGTCGATAGGCAAAAATGATTTGGCCGCAGATGGTAAAATCGAAAATTATATCCCGTACATAATGAAGAAAGATGCTTTGCTGAAAGGTGCGCTTACTTTAACTTCCAATTATATGGATATCAATAGTTTGATGGAAATTTCTTCGTCTAATCCAAAGCAAGTGGACACAACAGCGCTCACCATTGTCGAGATTCCTGGCAATGTTGATCTTACGTTAAGCACTTCGTTCAAAAAACTGCTGTACGATACCTACGATATGAGCAATGTGGACGGCTTAGTGAAAGTGAAAGATCATAAGTTGTTCTTCGATGGTTTGCAAATGCAAATGTTAGGCGGATCCATGGCAATGAAAGGTTCGTATAGTACGCTTATTGCAAGTAAACCATTGGTTGATATGGATTTGCAGGTTAAAAACATTGATGTGAAACAGTCGTTCAACACATTTAACTCTATTCAGAAAATGGCTCCGATTGCCGAAAAACTAAAAGGGAATATCAGCACAAACCTAAAATTTAAGGGAACGCTCAAAAAAGATATGATGCCCGACCTGATTTCTGTTTCGGCAAATGGGCTTCTGTTTTCGGAAATTTTGCAGTTGACAAACCTGAATACGTTCAACAAGATTGCCGATTTGTTGAAACTGGAAAAACTCAGGAATCCTTCCATCGAAAAGCTTAACCTTTCATTCGATATTTTGGTTGGGAAAGCTACGGTGAAGCCAATGGACTTTAAATTGGGTTCGTACAAAGCCAACTTTTCAGGGACAACGGGGCTTGATCAGGTGCTGAATTTTATACTTACGCTCGATATTCCACGCGCCGAGTTTGGCACAAAAGCCAATAATGTGTTTGATGGGTTGATAAAGGATGCTTCTAAAAAAGGGGTAAATGTAAATGTTGGCGAAATTGTTCCGGTTATGGTCCTAATTGGCGGTACGGCATCGGATCCAAAAATTACAACTGGCATAAAATCCGCAATGGCCGATTTGGCGGCTGATATGAAAAAGCAAGCACTTGCCGAGGCTGAAAAGAAAAAAGAGGAGATGCTTTCCAAAGCGAAAGACGAAGCCAATAAC
>CAIRHD010000045.1 GCA_903878265.1 uncultured Bacteroidales bacterium
CATCCAGAATCCCTCTATAATGTTCACATAAATTATCTTTGTGTTTCATAACCCCAAATATACCTCTTTTTGGGGAGTCTTTTGATAGGCCGTGTTTTCCCTGAAAGGCTTTTTTCCTGAAAGGAAAAATGTAGATTACTTATGCCGTATCGGTGTATTTTTTTGAAAACATCTGAATAAGCGTCAACACCAATATGAAGGTTCAGTTTTTTGCCAGTTTCTTTCAGTTGTTCAGTTTTTTCCGATTCAATCCCAATCAGCACCATGCGGCATCCACTTCGTGCTGCCCACTTTAGCACTTCCTCATTATCGGCAAAATTGAGGGAAACCTGTCCTGTCCAATCTATTTTAATTCCTCTATCAACCATGCCTTTGAAAAGTTCAATAGCTCTTTCCTGGCTTTTCTTGCCATAGCCTATAATGTTATCATCACAAAAGAATACCAATTTGGTTGGAAGTTGTTCCAATTCATCAAGTACCTCATTTATAGGCCGTAAGCGGTATTGGCATCCGTTGAAAGTGGAAACCGAACAAAAATCGCATTGCATGGGGCAACCGCGTGTAGTTTGGATTGCCGAAAACAAATACTCTTTGCTTAACAAATCGTGGCGTGGCATAGGTTTTCCGCCGAGTTCGACCAATTCGCCCCTGTATTTTTTTTGGAGTGAATTGGCCTCAAAATCGGAAATTACTTTCGCCCAAATACTTTCTGCTTCACCAACAACAACAGCATCAACGTATTGCAATGCCTCATCGGGCAACATGCTGGCATGGATACCGCCCATTACGGTTTTAATTCCGTGTTTGCGATAAATCCCAGAAAGTTCGTATGCCCTGGATGCTGTTGAAGTAAAAGACGTAAAACCAACAAGATCAGCAGTTTCAAATTCAAAAGTATCGAAATTTTCGTCCAATATTTTTATTTGCCAATGGTCGGGGGTCAAGCCTGCAATAATGGCAAGGTTCAACGGAGGATAAGTGGATAATATGCGCATTCTTAAACCTTTGCGACGCTGGTTTGCGGGGTTAATCAGCAATAATTTCGGTTTTTGTAGCTCCATGTTGGTATTTATCGTAGAATGACAGACATGACGTATCTAATTTCAAAGATATAAAGAAATTCCGATTTGCTATGCATTTCCGCGTTTTGCACTCCAATTCGGCAAGGCTATTTATTTTCAGGTTATATAACCGGAACTAGGTTGGCAAGATTACTGAACTGTGATTCTAACTGATATGATGAAATTTTTTCGTAAAAAACATTTCCATATATGGCTCACAATTCTGCTTATAATGTACTTTTTCAACTGCTTCTAACACAAATCCTCAGCCCTTTTTTATATCATAAAATATACTATCTTTGCAGCCTTAAAAATTTAGCTCAACTTGCCTCCTTATGGGAACTAAATATACTGAATACAAACAACTTAGCTTAACCCGCATCGGCGACGAAGTTCTGGATTTCTGGAACTCAAACCATATTTTTGAGAAAAGCCTTGAGAACCGCAGCGAACAAACACCATACATTTTTTATGAAGGCCCACCTTCGGCAAATGGCATGCCTGGTATTCACCACGTTATGGCAAGGGCAATCAAAGATATTTTTTGCCGGTACAAAACCTTGAAGGGATTTTTTGTTGAACGCAAAGCTGGTTGGGATACACATGGACTGCCAATCGAGATTGCCGTTGAAAAAACCTTGGGAATCACAAAAGAAGACATCGGCAAAAAAATAAGTGTTGACGATTACAACAAAGCCTGTCGCAGCGAAGTGATGAAATACAAAGACCGCTGGGACGATCTAACAAAAAAAATCGGTTATTGGGTCGATCTCGACAACCCGTACATTACCTTTGATAATACCTACATAGAAACCTGTTGGCATTTGCTTTCGGAGCTTTACAAAAAAGGACTTATTTACAAAGGTTATACCATTCAGCCATATTCTCCGGCTGCAGGCACAGGCTTAAGCACACACGAACTGAACCAACCCGGAAGTTATCGCAACGTTAAAGATAATACTGTAGTCGCTCAATTTAAAGTCAGAAATGATACAGGTCACGAACTTATCCCGACTCTTTTTGGAAATAATAAGACAGAGGTTTTTATCCTTGCATGGACGACAACACCTTGGACTTTGCCATCGAATACCGCCCTTGCAGTTGGGAAAAATATAGAATATGTGCTTGTAAATACGTTTAATCCATATACTTACGAACCCATAAAAGTTGTGTTGGCAAAACCTCTTTTTGCCAAATATTTCCCTGAGAAAAATGCTGAAATCCCAATGAGCGAATATGTTCCGGGACAAAAAGCAATCCCATTCGAAATACTCGCGACATTTACCGGGAAAGATTTGGCCGGCATTAGGTACGAGCAGCTTCTGCCTTACGAACAACCAGAAACAGGTGATGCATTTGTGGTAATAACCGGAGATTTTGTTACCACCGAAGATGGTACCGGTATTGTTCACATAGCTCCAAGTTTTGGTGCCGACGACTTTAAAGTGGCAAAGCAAAATGACATTGGCGCCCTTACCCTTGTTGATAAAACTGGGCGTTTTACCGAAAGCATGGGCGAATTTGCAGGGCGGTTTGTAAAGTCGGAATACGCTCAGGACAACGACCCACAGAAAGGCGAAAATGTTGACATCGACATAATTGTAAAACTTAAAAAAGAAAACCGCGTTTTTAAGACAGAGAAGTACGAACACACGTATCCGCATTGCTGGCGTACAGATAAACCAATCCTTTACTATCCGCTCGATTCGTGGTTTATCCGCACCACCGCTCTAAAAGATCGCATGATCGAACTGAACAAAACCATCAATTGGAAACCCGAAGCCACTGGAACCGGACGTTTCGGCAACTGGCTCGAAAACCTGGTTGATTGGAATTTGTCACGTTCCCGGTATTGGGGAACGCCGCTCCCAATTTGGGTAAGCGAGGATCGCAGCGAAGAAATCTGCATTGGTTCCATTGCCGAGCTGCAATCGGAAATCGAGAAATCGATCAAAGCTGGATTTATGTCTGCCAATCCTTTTGCAAGTTTTGAGCCAGGCAACAACTCTACCGAAAACTACAACACTTTCGACCTTCACCGTCCTTATGTGGATGACATTTTCCTTGTTTCGCCAACAGGGCAAAAGATGATTCGCGAAACGGATCTTATTGATGTTTGGTTCGATTCGGGTGCGGTGCCTTATGCGCAGTTCCATTACCCTTTCGAGAAAAACAGCAGCCATCCTGAATTTTTTCCAGCCGATTTTATTGCTGAAGGCGTGGACCAGACTCGTGGATGGTTTTATACGCTTCATGCCATTTCGACTTTGGTATTTGATTCGGTAGCTTTCAAAACAGTAATTTCCAACGGGCTTGTTCTTGATAAAACCGGCAATAAAATGTCGAAACGCCTGAACAATGCGGTCGAGCCTTTCGAGACCCTCGCAAAATATGGCCCTGATGCCTTACGTTGGTATTTAATTACCAATTCGCAGCCTTGGGACAACCTTAAATTCGACCTCGAAGGCATTGCCGAAGTGCAGCGCAAATTTTTCGGGACTTTGTACAACACTTACAATTTCTTTGCATTGTATGCCAATATTGATGGGTTCAGTTATTCGGAAGCAGAAATCCAATTCGCTGAAAGGCCGGAAATCGATCGTTGGATACAGTCGGAACTGAACAGCTTGATTAAAAATGTGGATGATGCTTTTGCAGATTACGAACCTACCAAAGCTGGCCGCCTGATCGCGGATTTTGTAAACGAACACCTCAGTAATTGGTATGTACGCCTTTCGCGCCGCCGTTTCTGGAAAGGGGAATATAGCAGCGATAAAATATCAGCTTACCAAACTTTATACCGTTGCCTCGAAGTTGTTGCCAAACTGGCTTCACCTATTGCGCCTTTCTTTATGGAGAGGTTGTTTATTGACCTGAATACTGTTTCAGGCATCGAAAAAATCGAATCGGTACACCTCACCGATTTCCCGGTTGCAGATGAAAGCAAAATTGACAAACAATTGGAAGAGCGCATGCAGTTGGCACAACAGGTTTCGAGCATGGTATTGAGCCTTCGCAAAAAAACCAACCTTCGTGTACGCCAACCTTTGCAGAAAATACTGATTCCGGTTGTTGGCGAGCACATCCAACTACAATTAGAGAAAGTCAGTAATTTGATCCTCAGCGAAGTAAATGTAAAAGAACTTGAATACATCAACGAATCCAAGGGTTTTTTGGTAAAAAAGATAAAACCAAATTTCAAGACCCTTGGCCCACGATATGGCAAACTTATGAAAGAAATTGCCGCAGCCGTTGGCGAGTTTACACAACTTGACATCAACCGCATTGAAACCGAAGGGCAATATAACATACAAATTGGAGGCGAAACTGTTGAAATGACACTGGCCGATGTGGATATTATTACTGAGGATATTCCCGGCTGGGTGGTGGCCAACCAAGGCAGCCTCACCGTTGCGCTTGATATTACCGTTACCGAAGCATTGCGCGAAGAAGGCATTGCCCGCGAACTTGTGAACCGCATCCAAAATATCCGTAAAGACCGTGGTTTTGAGGTTACTGACAAAATATCCCTGTGCCTTCAGAAAAATGATTTGATAGAATCTGCAATTTCAAGCTTTAATAGCTACATTTGCTCTGAAACATTGGCCGATTCCTTTGCCATTTCGGATGAAATACTACTTGATGCTGAAATACTTGAGCTAACAGATGAAATTAGTGTATCCCTTAAAGTTGAAAAAATGCGTTAATGTGATAATGCGTTAATGTGACAATTCTATAATTCAAGGAGTGAAACAATATCATATTAGCAGGTAAAAAATAGTAAGAACACATTAAAAAATCACGCAATTGACGATTACTACGCCAGCTGCCAAAACAACCTTAAATCAACCAATTAGCTAATTACCTCATTAACTAGTCATCCAATTACCGCATCAACCAATAAACGCATCAACCACTCAACGCATCAACCACTCAACACATCAACCAATTAGCTAATTACCGCATTAACCAATCAACCACTCAACCCATCAACCACTCAACCCATCAACACATCAGCACATTAACCAATTATAACATTAACCAAATA
>CAIRHD010000046.1 GCA_903878265.1 uncultured Bacteroidales bacterium
TAGCCAAACTGCGACTGGATTGGCTGCAATTGCGCATCTACAACAGTGCTTTCCAAAGCATTTACAACAATATTTGTCAGTACAAGCGGCTGGTGGCCATTTGCGGTGATTCGTATCTCGTAAGTGTCAGGAACTAAGTATTTGTGAAAATCGCCAGTTACGCCATCGGTAAAAGTAGGATAGTTATTTCCAACCCACACCGATGCTTGAATTGGTAAGCCTGTAATGGCATCAGTAACTGTGCCTTCTATTCCATAACCTGAATGTTCGATAATTGCCAACATGGCAGGTTTGTTTATATCGTAGTAATACTTAATATTAGGGCCTGCGGGCTGTTTGTCGAGCGATATTTCTATCGACCAAGCAACGGAACCCTGGCAGCCATAATTAAAATCCTTGGTGCTTCCTTCTATGAGGTACATTATTTGGGAACCTTGTCCATACGGAAGACTTGGGTAACCCGAATTTGAAGAATATACGCCGGCCAACGAATAAATTTGAGTGTTATCGGGTGTAGGACTGAAGCGATAACTCCAGGGATAGGAAATTGTTTCAGCTCCACTGTGATAATTTGTGTATGTTACAAACTGGTTTGAATATTGGCAATCGCGCAAAGCCTTAGACTCGGGTTGCGAAAAGGGGCCAAGTGTACCGCCATCGCTACCACAAGCGTAACCAAAATCACGGTTTATATCAACACCATTTCCGTTTTCGCGGGTCATATTGTCGCGGCCATAGGGGTTCACGCAGTAGTAAAGCCAGATTTCGCGATGATCGATAAGGCCAGTAATGTATGGGTCGTTGCCATAGGAAAGGCAAAGGTCGCGGGCAAAAGTTATCACGTTTTGCGAGCCACCCACTTCGTTGCCATGAATTCCGCCATCGAATAATATTTCGGCTTCATTTTCATCAACATTCACGTTGTCGCTGATTTTAAGTGCTGCAAGTTCCTGCATTTGTGGGGTAAAGCCAAACACTACTTTTTTGCAGATGTCAGGAAAATTGGTCGCGAGGCTGTCGGCAATATTTTTTATTTCGTTGAACGTATAATAACCAATGGGAACCAAAGCTTTGCCAAAACTTGCCGACCATGCATTAAGAACGGCAATGTTGATAGTATATTCAAAACCAGCTTTTTTCACACCGTCAAGTTCGGCTGGAGTGAGGTACAAATATGCGTGGGTATTGTAAATATCGCCTTTGAGGTTCATTTGTCCTAAAGTTTCGGCTTGCTGGTGGCCATCAAGTTTGACGATCACCTCCATTTCATTGTCGCGCCATGGCTTACGTTGAGCATTTGCAAAGTGCACACCAAATGCAAAAAGCAAAAAAAGAAGTAATTTTATTGGGGTAGAAGTGTGCATTTGTGTCATTTTAAAATAGTAACCAAAGTGCAAATATCCGTAAAATATTGATAAAGTAGCAGACGTATCGTTAAAGTGCCAATAACTTGCTGGTGATTATATTGAACTGGATTAAGATAATGTTAAAATCTTCGGAATTTGAAAAATTAGGCAATAAAATCATAACAATAAGAAAACCAAACGCTTGAAAGGCTTGTGTTGAATCAAAATATTTTTTCTTCAGGTTGGATTAGTGTTTCCAATTTCATTTTGTAGTTGAACTTCGAGCATTTTGTAGTAGGAGTTAAAATCGCTTACAAGCTGTTTTACTTCATTTAAAGTGCTTCCCGATTTGCTTATGTGGCATATTTTGGCAATAACATCACGCATCACCTGAGCCGCAACTAAATCGATACTCGATTTGATTTTATGCGATGCCATAGCAATTGCCTCCATATCATTTGTGCTAAAGGCAACATTCAACTCTTCTACGTAGGTAGGGATTATTTGGAGGAACTTAGCAACCATATTGTTGAATTCTTTTTGGTCGGAGCCAAGCATTTTTTTTAGATGCGATGTGTCGGCAACAACTACATCCTGAATCGATGTCGCAAGGCTTTCAGTTTTGTTTTTCGTAACTTGATAAATAATTTTTTCAATAACGTCTTCCGCTTCATAAGGTTTTGAAATATAACCTTGCATGCCGGATTCTTCACATTTTTCGGCGATGCCTTTTAGCACGTTAGCCGAAAGGGCCAAAATCGGGATGGTGGATTTCAAATTTTCCCGAATAATTTTACTGGCTGTCAATCCATCCATAACAGGCATTTGGATATCCATCAGAATTATGTCGAAATTTCCTTTTTCCATGATTTCAACGGCAATCTGCCCATTTCCGGCCACAACTACCTCCGCCCCCCAGTTTTTCAACATGGCTGTAGCAAGTATTTGGTTCAATTTGTTGTCTTCAACCAGGAGAATAGTATATCCTGCCAAGGCATTAATTGGGGTACCCTCAGTGTTCTTCATGTGTAATCTTTTTATCTGATTGGTATTCTATAGCAATAGTATTTATATTTTTTCGAAATTGCAAGTACTTGTGTAAGAAAGGGTACAGTCCATTGGCTATCTCAAATGACCTAAACCGCCAATGTTAATGCACTTTTACGCTCAAAGTAATAGGTCAAGGATGCCAAAGTGATGAATCTTCAAGTATGTGCTCAAAGATTAAAGGTTCCAATTTGAAATCCCAATCGTAAAATCGAAAAACCATCGCTTTTATAAATTGTATTTGCTGATCATACGATAAACTGTGGCTTTGCTTATATCGAGTTTACCGGCTACAAGCACAGCATTTTTATTGTAGTTTTTGAGGAAATGCTTCAGGATTTTCACATTATACTCTTCCATTGTAAGTTCTTGCTCAAGGATATTGTCTCCTTCGTGCAAATGCTGGATTTGAATATCATCGGGCAAAATAATGTTGCCTTCGGATAGGATTACCGATAACTCGATAATGGATTTCAATTCCCTGATGTTTCCGGGAAACCTGTATGCAAGGATTTTTTTCTGCGAATCTGATGAGAGCGTTTTTAATGGCAAATCGTTTTCCTTGCAAAATAATTGCACGAAATAATTGGCAAGAAGCAAAACATCGCTGCCCCTTTCGCGCAATGGCGGTAGGCTTATTGGCAGCCCCATTAGCCTGTAATACAAATCCATACGGAAAGTGCCTTCTTTAACCATCACAGCCAGATCCCTGTTGGAAGCGGTGATAATGCGAACATCAATTTTTACCTGCTTATTGGAACCTACCCTGATGATTTCCCTTTCCTGCAAAACCCTAAGCATTTTGCTTTGCATGTTCATGTCCATCTCGGAAATTTCGTCTAAAAAAAGCGTGCCTTTATTGGCTTCTTCAAATTTTCCGATCCGTTGAGCAATGGCACCGGTAAATGCGCCTTTCTCGTGCCCGAAAAGTTCGCTCTCAATCAAATCTGCTGGGATAGCACTCACATTGATAGCAACAAATGGATATTTCCCCCTTGCCGAATTATAATGTAATGCTTTTGCTACCAAATCTTTACCTGTTCCTGTCTCACCATAAACCGAAACGCTTATGTTATTGTTCAAGGCTTTCTGCATAAGTGCAAAAACCGATTTTAGAGGAGGGCATTGACCAATGATTAGGCTCGAAAAAGAATATTTTTCTGTAACCGCTTCCTTTAAAGTTTCATTCTCTTTTTTTAGTTGATAGGTTTCCTGGATATTGGTGAGTGCACGCCAAAGCCGTTTGGGGGCATTTTCGTTTTTAACGATATAATCGTAAGCACCTTCTTTCAACAGGTCGATGGCAGTGGTAATATCCTCCTGGCCCGAAATCATGATAACCTGAATGGCAGGGTTTATTTTGTTGATCAATGTCAACGCTTCCCTTCCAGAAAGCCCCGGCAGGGAATAATCAAGGGTAATTGCCATCGGGCGTTTGTACAAGTTCTGAAGACAATCTTCGGCATTAGAGAACTTTACGATCTCGTATTCGGGATTCATTTTCAGGTTATACTCCAATAAATCGGCATACCATGAGTCATCCTCCACAATAAAAATTAGCGATGTTCCCATGAGTTAATATTTATATCAAAAATAGAAATTATTAATCAATTTGATACAATTATTGAATAATAAAATCGATAAAATCGTTGCAAAATTGTAAAACATAGATTATGAGATGATTATAAATAACCCTCATAAGTGCCATGTAAATACAAATTTGGCGTTTATTTCAAATTTGAACCGAAACAATGCATCCGGTTGGTCAAAGATACAATTATGGAGCAAAAGTTTAACCAGGCTTTCATCTGTTCTGAAGGTCGATTTGGCAGAAAAATGAATTCCTAAAAATGAATGCAAAGCTTTTTTACAAAGTTTTGCTACCTTTGTTTCTCATTCTATGCACATGAAACTATTTGAGTTTATCGAAGATTTTATATCCCTGTTATATCCTAACGTTTGCGCTGCCTGTGGCAATTCGCTGTTCAAGCACGAGGAAATTATCTGTACATTTTGTTTGTACCATCTACCAAAAACAAATTACCA
>CAIRHD010000047.1 GCA_903878265.1 uncultured Bacteroidales bacterium
AAAAGACGATGAAAATCAAAAAATCAAATCCAAAACTAATCTCTAAAATATTCAATATGAATACCTTGAACAAAAACACCAAAGCAATACTGTTTGTTTTGCTTTTCGTAGGCATAGCAATGCTTACGGGTTGTTCCAATAAGGAAGTTGTAACACCATGCTTGACCGGACATACGTATGGTTTCCTTGGCGGCTTGCTGCATGGGTTTATAGCGCCCTTCGATTTGATTGCCATGTTGTTCCGCAACGATGTTACGGTTTATGCACAAAACAACAACGGTGTATGGTATGCTTTTGGCTTCCTGGTTGGTAGTGGTGGCTGGGGATTTCTCGGTGGCAAAGGGTCATCGAGGAAAAGGGGGTAAGGATTTCGGATGTGCGATGTCGGATGTGCGATGTCGGATTTTCCCCTAAACCCCAAAAACAACCCCAAAACTTTCCCTAAAAGATTGCAGATTGCGGATTTTGGAATGCGGATTTCCGATCAGCAAACAAGTGTTGGTAACAGCCTAAAGTTGCAATATCGCAATTTGGGCTGATCAGTTATTCCTGAAAATAAACCCTCTTCACCCTTTGTGAAATACCAGTAAGGATTTCGTACGGGATGGAACCCATTTCGCGGGCAAGTTCGGCAATTGGCAGGTCCTTGCCAAAAATCAGCACTTCATCGCCTTCGCGGACATTGATGCCCGTTACATCTATCATGGTCATATCCATACAGATATTGCCAACTATGGGCACCAAATTGTCTTTCACTTTTAAATGTCCAACACCGTTGCTTAAAATCCTGCTCAAGCCGTCTGCATACCCTATCGGTACAATGGCAATGGTGGATTCCTCCGCTACGATATGGCGACGGTTGTAACCCACTGTTTCGTTGGGGCGTATGTGTTTTATCTGCGAAATTATCGAACGCAGTGTACTGACGTTCTGTAGCTTTTCCTGTTCATCGGGCATTGGGGCAATACCGTACAATCCAATCCCAAGCCTAACCATATCGAAGCGGGCTTCCGGAAAGCGCGTAATTGCGGCTGTATTGGCTATGTGCCTAAAAACCGGATAATCAAATTCATAACAAATCCGTTCCGAAACCATACGAAACAGGCTGATTTGGTGGCGTGTAAAATCATCACCATCCATATTGTCGGAAGATGCAAGGTGCGAGAAAATGGATTTCACCCTGATATGCGTCCTGCCTTTCAACTGGTTTATCAGTTCGTCAACTTCCGATGGGTCGAAGCCAAGCCGGTGCATCCCGGTATCAATTTTTATATGTATCCCAACCGCTGCTGCTGTTGGCGACAAGCGTAAAATGGCAGCTTCAAGCATTTTCAAAATCCTGAAACTATATATTTCAGGTTCGAGTTGGTATTTTAACATGGTATCGAAACTCTCCTCATCAGGGTTCATTACCATGATTGGCAGTTTTATCCCTGCTTTGCGAAGTTCAACCCCTTCGTCGGAATACGCCACAGTGAGATAATCCACCTGATGGAACTGAAGCAGGTCTGCGATTTCGAAACTCCCGCTTCCATACGAAAAAGCCTTAACCATGGCCATTACCTTGGTTCCTGGATCCAATTTGGAGCGGTAATAATTCAGGTTGTGAACCAATGCGTTGAGGTCTATTTCAAGCACGGTTTCGTGGGT
>CAIRHD010000048.1 GCA_903878265.1 uncultured Bacteroidales bacterium
AAATCAAATCAACCAACCACTCACACATTCCCACGTCTTCACATCCTCAAATTTTCAAATTCCCCCATTATCGCATTAACAAATTATCGCATTTTATCATGTCGAAATGCCCCATTTTCAAATTTTCAAATTACCTAATTTACTCTACTGATCCAACGGTTTGCCCTGACAGTACATTCCACTCTATCCCAACCAACAAAAACAGTTTCGGCCAATTTGCCACTGTAATCACAAAAAACAAACCCTGCGAAGTCCAAAACTCTAAATCAGATCAGATAACCTACTTCTATAACCACCGGCCCAAACCCTTCAATTGGTTTTTACCAACCCTCGAAGCGGTTGGTATTAAATGCAAAAGCGGCCATTGAGCCTGTCGCAATACATTCTTTCAGCCTGTAATAGAGCTTGTTATAATGCCACTTATACCCTCCCGAAATACCATGTAACTAAAAACACAACTACTTCGCAACCAATAGCTTGCTCCATATCCATTACCCTGGATTACCAGTACTCCTTTAGCTTCAATCTTCTCAAATCTGAATTGTAATATGGATTACCATGTAAAGTTTCCGTCTTTTAGTTGATCACTTTCATTTTATCTTTATCTTTGCTTATCGCATCAACTTGATACCGGGCTGATCAACGAGGCTTTTTTCTAACAACAAGAACCTCATTATATATAAGGATGAAAAGACCTACCAGATTTTTCCAACCATTGATTTTCGCTTTTCTTCTATTTGTTGTTTTCAACCTCTCTGCCCAAAAAACGGCCGACAGTTTGTTGAATGTGGTTAAACATACCGAAGGTGAGGCAAAGTTTAATACACTGAAGGCATTAAGCAAATTTTACCGGCCTACCGATCCCGAAAAATCATTAAAATTCGCTGAAGAGTTGAAGATTCAGGCCATTGCCATGCACAGCCGTTCGCTCGAAGCCGAGGCAATGATCCAAATGATTTTCCCCATGATCACCATGCAGCAGAACCGCAAGTGCATTATCCTGCTTCAGGAATGTATCCGGATTTATGATTCCCTGGGCGATTTGGCCGGGAAAGCTAGGGCTACCAATAACCTGGGAGCTGCATGGTCTCAGCACGGTTCCATGGATAATGCCTTAGCTAGCTACCTAGAAGTCCTGGAGTATTATAAAACTAAGGGCGATTCAAATAACATTGCAAAGGTTTATATGAATCTCGGCTTGGTATATGACCGTTTAAAGAAATATGAATTGGGATATGATGCCGCTATCAAGGCAAGGGATATTTTTGTTTCCACAAAAGATAACCAGATGGTGGCAAGTACATCGGTCAACATTGGGTTATCGCTAACATCGCTGCAACGATACGCGGAATCAATGGACTATTTCACCAAAGCCTTGAATTTTTACGAAACTGATTCCAATCTTTTTGGGATAGCTGTTACAACCACAAACATTGCAAAAATGTACAAGTCGGCTGGCGATTTTCGAAATGCCCGAATCTGGTACACAAAGTCGCTTCCATATATACGGATGATCAGCAACAAATGGGCTGAGGCAAGCCTATATTACGACCTAGCCGAAATGGATCGTGCAAAAGGCAAATGGCAACAGGCACTTACCAATCTCTCAACTGCAAACCAAATCAACATTGAGGCCGGCGACCAACAGCTTAGTATGCAGCTTTTTGAAGCCTATTACAAAGTGTATGACACCCTTGGGCAGGCTGGTCAGGCACTTACATATTTTAAGAAATATGTTACTCTGCATGATACGCTCACTTCCATTGAAAAATCAAAAAGGATTGAAGAGCTTTCTATCCGTCTCGAATTGTTACAAAAAAACGAAGAAAACCTCCTGCTGAAACAAGATGTCATGGATTCGAAACTGAGACTGCAAATGCTGATAGGATTGATTTTTGTAATCTTCCTTACTGGTTTCCTCATCATCAGGTTACAGATGTTTAAGCGTCGGGCCCTGGAGCTGAAAAACAAACAAGCCGAACTTGACAAACAACTGAAGGATGTTGAAATGCAAAAACTATTGGTCGATCTGCAGCTTACGGATCAGGCACTGGCTTCCCAGACCAGGCAGAAACTGATCCTTGAAGAGATGAACCGTATTGAACTTGAAAAAATGCAAGTAGAGGTACAGATGAAGGAACAGGATTTGGTCTTCCAAACTCTTTTACGGTTAGATCTCACCCAAGTGAACAAGTCTGTTCAGGAGAAACTGCTTCCGTTTCAATACAAATTTACTTCCAAAGCCATCCAGAATGATTTTGTGATGGCCATAAACGAGATTGTCAGGGATTCAGGGAAAGACCCATTAGCCGATTTCGAGTTCATGTTCAATCAATTGCATAAATCATTTAACGATAACCTAATGGCGCGATGTTCCACGCTTTCGCGGGTCGAACTGCATGTATGCTCCCTGCTGCGCATCAACCTTTCCACCAAAGACATTGCCCGGCTGCTGAACATTTCAATAGGAAGTGTTGATATGAGCCGTCACCGCATCAGGCAGAAACTCGCACTCGATCCAACACAAAGTCTCACCGGATTCCTTATCACGCTTTAATACGGCAGACCCGTATCAATTGGGTAACAAAAACCAAATCTGCCATTTCAAATTACTTGTCAGTCAAATGGCTGAACCTTGTTGTTGATTAGTGTCTAATTCTCTAATTTGATGTTTTTATGGCATAAAATTTTAAAATTCCACCTTGAATTTAGGTCAAAAGGCAGGGCTTAAAAGGCAAAAGCGATGAGTTGAGCCTGCCGGAACTTTAAAAGGCAAAAGCGATCAACTGAGACTTCGGCATGAACTCAGTCAAAAGCTTGCCGTAGCTTCAAAAGTGCTTGACCAAATAAATTTACATTTCATTTTAATTTATCACAATTCCGACACAATCAATTCTGACACTTTTTTCTAATGCTTGCATCAATGGTCTTAACTTTGACTTTTGCACTTTGCACTTTGCACTTTGACTTTTGACTTTTGACTTTACCATTTCTGGCTTGTCCAGGTTAGGGCTTACACAAATAAGTGCCTTTTTTGCAAATATATTTACATTATTGGCACTTATAAGTGAGAAGGTTGATACAAACCTGATTAGCAGATTGAAGTATAAGATCTAACCTCAGTGGATTATGAAACAATGCTTTCAACAAGGTGCGTTTTGCCATTTACTTTGCACACCACCAAAAGATGCTTTCGATTATAGAGCCTTCCAGTATTTGTTTTCTATTAAACATGATAATCTAAAGTTATAGTTTTAATTATCCTGATATTTAAAGGGGAGATTTCTGGTCATAATAAAATATTGGTAACTATTCAAGGGTTTAACTTTTAGCGGTTAGGCGTTGGGGCTTGGGTGTTAGGATTCACCCTTTTAGGCAATATTTTGGTATAAAATGAACATTAGTTGATTTTGCAAAGCCCTAACAGCCCCCAGCCTAAAAGTCTAACAGCCCCCAGCCTAACAGCCTCCAGCCTAAGAGCCTAACAGCCTAAATCTTGCTAAAAGCAACCCGCACCCAACACAAACAATAATTTTAAAGGATTCCTTATCACACTTTGGTTTTATCCGCCCTATCCATTCGTCCCTAAGCCCTTTTCGGCATCTTTCGCTTTTCTTTCAACCGTTTGTAACCTGTTGATATTCAGCAAGAAGAGCCACTGAATTTTGAGTTTCCCGCTGCCCATTCATTCCCGATTCATTGGCTTATAGTGCTGATAGAGTGCAACATAAAAACTTTTGAAAGATTTTGTATAGATTTTTGTCCTCCTTTATTGCATCTAATCGAAAAAATCCGTAATACATTTGCCGGAGCTGATTAAACGAGCTTTATTTTGACAAACGGCAACTACACAAAACCTACCATTTTAATCGCCAGGGAAAAACTGGGGGACGACAGCGATCTGGCTGGTTTGATGTTGAATAATAACATTGACCTCGTCAGGGTGGAATCGGGGAATGAAGCCTTACTTGCTTTGCAAACAAACCCTGCTATTTCCCTCGCTATGATCAACGCCGATTTGCCTGGCTTAAACGGGTTCGACACAGCCCTTGAAATCCGGAAGTTGTCGCCAGGTATTCCCATTATCCTATTGGTGAACTACGTAAATGCCGTTTCCATCCGGCTTTCAATCCTCACAGATTGTACCCGGATGCTACAGAACCCGATTGATCCACTTGATTTGGATACCATTGTTGAACAGTGCCTGATTAGTTTTTGTAATTGAACGTGGCCTGAGATGAAATTGCGGAAAATTGATTGCGGATTTCGGATTGCAGATTTCGGATTGCCCATAAACCCATAAACAACTAAACCCCTCAACCCCTCAACAACTCAACAACTCAACCCATCAACACTTCGACTTCGCTCAGTGACCACCAGCAACAATCAACAACTACTCACTTATAAATCAATTATTAACCCTGTAAACAAATCCTATGAAAACAAAGAAAAAACAATTTATCCGCCTGTTGGTATGTGTCCTTCCGGTGTTGATTCAACTTACTTCCTTTGCACAAGGGGTAATTAAAGCCGAAACAGGTGCGCGCATCGTGAGCGAAACGGGCAGTTATTGGGTGCTCGATAACGGTGCTTTCACCCTATCCAGCCCAACTGCTGCCACACCGGTTACCATGGCCAACCTTAGCATTGTAAGTGATGCTTCGCTCACCATCCCGCCTTCACATTACTTAACCGTAACAGGCACACTTGCCAACAATGCCGGCAATAGCGGCTTGGTTGTTAATTCCGATGCCACCGGAACCGGTTCGCTCATCAACGGCTCGGTTTCTGTGCCGGCTACTGTAAACCGCTACATTACAGGTGCCTCCACTGCATGGCATTTACTCTCGTCGCCACTTGTGGCACAAGCTATTGGTGGCGGTTTTACCCCTGCGCCTTCCACATCGTACGATATTTTTGCATGGTACGAACTAAGCGGCGAATGGGTCAATTTTAAAAGCACTTCCGGTACTTCCTGGACCACAGCAAACGGGAATACCAATTTTACAGCAGGGAAAGGCTATCTTATTGCATATCTGGAAACCAACCCAACCAAACAGTTTCAGGGAAACCTGAGCGCAGGAAGCGTTACGCCAGCCCTTACTTACAGCGGAACGGGAACGTATAAAGCCTACAACCTTGCAGGGAATCCTTATCCATCGGCCATCGACTGGAAAGCTGCAAGCGGCTGGACAAGAAGCTCGCTGGTTGCAGACGGAGGCGGTTATGTTATGAGCATTTGGAACGATGCGTTAAGCACTGGCAATTATGGCGTTTTTAACAGTGCGGCCATCAGCACAAGCGGAACAAATGGTGTGACGCAGTATATTCCGGTTGGACAGGGCTTTATGGTAGAGGCAGCCACTGCCGGAACGCTTGGGTTTACTGATGCCGTGAGGGTACACGATGCGCAGCAGTGGCTCAAATCAGCCGATGCCGTTGCCAATATACTCCGCTTAAAGGTTGATGGCAATGCAAATACATATTCCGACGAAATAGTTATAGAGTTTGGCCATGCAACAGCCGATGGCGGTGCCGAAAAAATGTTCAGCTTTTACGAAACCGCGCCCAGCCTTTACACCGTGAAACCGGATGGCAATTATTCCATTGATTTCCGTGGCGAACCTCAAGCCATTGCCATACCCATGGGTTTTAAAGCCGGTGCTGATGGCAATTACACGCTTACTGCCAGCCAGATCGAATCCTTTGCTTCGTCAACACAAATTACCCTCGAAGATTTGAAACTGAAAACCACGCAAAACCTTATGCAAAACCCGGTTTACACCTTTTCGTCGTCAAAAACCGACGATGGCGCAAGGTTCCTGCTGCATTTTGGCGGTGCTTTCAGCATAGGCGAAACCGAAACCGTACAGCCAATAACCATTTACTCGTCGGGCAATACAATTTACATAGCCAATAAATCGGGCGCATTGCCCAAAGGCAACGTAACGGTTTACAACATGATAGGCCAGCCCGTGATGCAAAGGCAAATTGGCGATAACCTGCTTACAAGCATTGCCTTCGGCGGAGCCACAGGCTGCTACCTGGTAAGGGTGGTAACAGGCCAACAGGTGTACTCTGGCAAAATATTTATCAACTAAGCAATACCCAAACAAAACCGAAAGTATACACAAACAAAATCTAAACAAAACCCAAACAACATGAAAACAAAAATGACAAAAGCAATTTATGCAACCCTAATGATGCTGTTTTTTGCAGGCAGTATGTTTGCCCAAAGTGTGGGTATCAACGACAATGGCTCAAACCCAGACAGCAAAGCCATGCTCGATGTAAGTTCAACTACCAAAGGGCTTTTGCCCCCGCGCATGACTTACGCCCAAAAGACCGCCATTACCAGCCCTCCCGCGGGTTTAATGGTATGGTGCAGCAACTGTGGGACTAACGGCGAATTGCAGGTGTATAACGGAACTTCCTGGACAAGCCTCACGGCAGGTACTCCATCAGGCTTGCCCGGTGCTCCAACCATAGGTACGGCAACAGCGGGAAATGCACAGGCAACGGTAACTTTTTCGGCTCCTGTTTCCAATGGTGGTTCTGCAATTACCTTATACACGGCTACATCTAATCCAGACAGTAAAACTGGAACTTCAATCACGGCTGGAACCATAACAATAACAGGGTTAACCAATGGCACTCCTTACACTTTTACGGTTACCGCTACCAATGCAACAGGCACAGGTGAAGCAAGTGCAGCATCCAATTCGGTAACTCCTGCGGCATTAGTTTGTCCTGCTTCATTTATCGATGCACGCGATAGCAAAGTGTACACAGCCGTGTTAATTGGCACCCAATGCTGGATGGCGCAAAACCTGAATGTGGGAACCCGGATTGATGGGGCAACAAATCAGACCGACAACAGCACCAGGGAAAAATACTGTTATGCCAACAGTGAAGCAAACTGCGATGTTTATGGTGGTCTTTACCAATGGGCCGAAATGGCACAATATTATAATGGAGCAACCAACACTACAACCTGGAGCGCTGCGCCAGCCGGGAATTTACAGGGGCTTTGCCCATCCGGATGGCATTTGCCAACAACTGCCGAGTGGAATACACTTTTAACCAATGTGGGAGGTGCCTCTGTTGCCGGTGATAAATTAAAGGAATCAGGTACAGCCCATTGGACATCGCCCAATACCGGGGCTACCAACGAATCTGGTTTTACAGCTCTCCCGGGTGGCGAATTAGGGAATGGTAACATCTACATTGAAAAAGGAGATGTTGGACGCTGGGGTACTTTAACTCAGGCTGGTACAAGCGCTGCCGATAGATTTATTATGGGCTACAACTTTGGCAGTGTGGTCACGAACAACGTCTGGAAGTATTATGGATCATCTGTGCGTTGCGTAAAGGATTAGTAGCAATTGACCGAACTGTGGTTTTTTTATAAATATTAGGATTGCCCCGATAGATAAAGTGGAGCAACCTCAAAAAAAAATCACAGTTCCTCCATTCTTCGCCTGCGGTGTGTAATAATAGTAGTAGGAATGTCGCAAGCCATGTTTTACGGTTCTTTTATAACACTCCGCCAAGCACAGTGCATCGTAATTAATTCATTTTATCAAATCAATAAAAACTTGAAAACAAAAATGACAAAAGCAATTTATGCAACCCTAATGATGCTGTTTTTTGCAGGCAGTATGTTTGCCCAAAGCGTGGGTATCAACAACGATGGCTCAAACCCAGACAGCAAAGCCATCCTCGATGTAAGTTCAACTACCAAAGGGCTTTTACCCCCGCGCATGACTTACGCCCAAAAGACCGCCATTACCAGCCCTCCCGCAGGTTTAATGGTATGGTGCAGCAATTGTGGGACTAACGGCGAATTGCAGGTTTATAACGGAACTTCCTGGACAAGCCTCACGGCAGGTACTCCATCAGGCTTGCCCGGTGCGCCTACCATAGGTGTGGCAACGGCGGGAATTGCACAAGCAACGGTAACTTTTACCGCACCTGCTTCTAATGGCGGTTCAACAATTACTTCCTATACGGCTACTTCCAATCCGGGTGGTTTTACCGGAACATTATCACAGGCAGGCAGTGGAACCATAACCGTAACCGGGCTTGCCAATGGTACAGCTTATACTTTTACCGTTACCGCTACCAATGCAACTGGCACAGGAGCAGCAAGTGCAGCATCCAATTCGGCAACAACAGCTACAGTGCCTGGTGCTCCAACCATAGGAACGGCAACAGCGGGAAATGCACAGGCATCGGTGCCTTTTACCCAACCTGCTTCCAATGGAGGTTCAACAATAACATCCTACACAGCTACTTCAACGCCTGACAATTTTACCGGAACATTGACACAGGCAGGTAGCGGAACAATAACAGTAACGGGGTTAACCAATGGTACAGCTTACACTTTTACCGTTACCGCTACCAATGCTATTGGCACAGGTGTAGCAAGTGCTGCTTCCAATTCGGTAACACCAGCCACCGTACCCGGTGCGCCAACAATAGGTACAGCAACAGCAGGAGACGCTCAGGCATCCGTACCTTTTACCGCGTCTGGTAGCAATGGTGGTTCAACCATAATCTCTTACACAGCTACTTCATCACCAGGTAGTATTACTGGAACATTATCGCAGGCAGGAAGCGGAACAATAACCGTAACGGGGCTGACCAATGGCACTGCTTACACTTTTACCGTTAAAGCTACCAATGCCGCTGGTCAAGGTGCAGCAAGCGATGCTTCCAATTCAGTAACGCCTTTAGCAGGATTTACCTGCGGCACATCCATCACCAAAAGTCATCTTGCCTCCGGCGGCATTGCCCCGGTTGATAAAACGGTTACCTACGGCACTGTTACGAATATACCAGGTGAAGTAACGAAATGCTGGATCACCCGTAACCTGGGCGCCAGCCAGCAGGCAACAATTGTTTCCGATAACACCGAAGCCTCTGCCGGCTGGTACTGGCAATTTAACAGGAAACAGGGTTACAAACATGATGGGACAACCCGAACACCCAGTAACGCATGGGATATTACAAATGACAATCTGTCTGTAACCTGGGAGGCAGCAAAAGACCCGTGTACAATTGAACTGGGTGCAGGCTGGCGCATCCCGACCAATACTGAATGGACCAACGTTGATGCCAGTGGTAATTGGACAAACTGGGACGGCCCTTATGGATCGGCATTAAAACTCCATGCTGCCGGGGCCCTGCTCAACAGTGATGGTTCGCTGTACAGGCGCGGCTCATACGGATACTACTTTAGTAATACGCAGAACGATGCCACTAACGGCTTGGGTCTGAAGTTCAGCAGTGGGGCCAGCAGCGTAGGCAGCAACAGCAAGGCGTACGGCTTCTCTATCCGTTGCGTCAGAGACTAAGGTGCGCCCAGACGCACACTAAACGACCGGAAAGTAATTTCCGGTTAATATAAGTGAAACTTGCAATAATCAAGATGGTGGGCAATAAACAAGATATTTCATTTGAGACGAAACGAGTTGTTATAGATAAACAGAAGTTTCACAAAAGCCAAATTGAAATAAGGAGTAGCAGAATTGATCCACCGGCAGGGTCTAACAAGAGCATTTTCCAAACCGCCCTGCGGTGCTTCCCGACAACGTGGGAGGTGTTGAGCAGACAGGGAAAAGGAGTGGTGAAAGAATCACATCAGGTGTTTTTATAAGAGCTGAACGAAAGTAAACGACCGATGAGGTACCGAAATTTAAGTAAACAGCGACTCAATCCCAACCCTGCCAGGGTTTAAAACCCTGACAGGGTTAATACCGGAAACAAATAGAAAAACGTAAAAAAAAACGTCACAAAAAACTAAAATAAAGACGATGAAAAAGACAATAAAACTATTGCTGTTGCCCATGCTCCTTGTAAGTATTATGGCAATTGCCCAAAGCAGCCTGGCACAAGGGCCACCACCGGTACCATCAGGCACAGGTGCCAAAGGTGGAAGCACCAACCATGCACCGGGCGAAGGCGGAGGCGCACCCATCGGCAACGGGACATTTATTCTATTAACCTTGGCTGCTGTGTATGCAGGGCGCAAGGTGTATGGATCAAACCTTGCACAAAACCAGCAATAAGTAGCGGCAAATCTGGTTTTTGCAACAAGTGCCGGGTTAACTCAATGTTTCCCGGCACTTAATTTTTATGAACTATCGGGCTACAATAAATATAAAAGTACCAAGGCAGGTAAAATGGCCCAAAAACCTTTCATTGTTTATTTAATTCTACTTTACCAAAATAAAACACGAACAAAAGAGCTTGCGAATGTAAATTAATATTACTATATTTGCTTCAACAAACCACTCTGATCATTTTTGATAATGAAGCAAAAACGAGCAGAGAAAAAAAAATTTGTCTTAAAAAACAAAAGCGGATATTTTAGCAATCAAGACTTCAATACGCTGATATACAGCAAGTATGATGGGTTGTTCAGGGTGTACAGAAAGAGCTGTACGCATGTTGCGACACAGTATTTGTCAGAGTGAATTTGTAAGGACTGCTCAGCCGAAATGCAATACGAATCGCCATAACGATCCATCAGGTATCCCGCACAAAAAGGCCAATAAGCTGCATACCAAGAAGTACTGTCTCCTGTTTGTTCGTCAGCAGGCACGGATAAATACCAGCCTTTCAGTACTTCGCGGATGAAGTTGTTTTTTAGTAGGCGTTCTCTATGCACACGGCTGAGATCCGCTGTTTTAATAGCCACAATTCCGCTGCCCTGAAGCTTTTTGAGGACTTCCAATGATTCTGCCAACTTTTCTCCTGGGTTTGCCATTTCCTTGATTCCTTTATTGTGTTGAAACTCTATTATTGTGTTGCACTAAAACTCTATTATTGTGCTGGTTGAAAATTCTATTATCGTGCCGTGCAAAAATTCTATTATCGTGCAAAATTAGTACAATATATTGCATGACAACTATTTTACATTAAACAATTAGCGCATAGATTTGGACATGCTTCATCCTTAGTTACCAATTAAATCCGAAAAACGCATGCCTTTTTTCTAAATCCATACTTCCATTCCTACCATCCCTACTTAGCTCCAAATCTCTGTTTTTGATTAGCCTTCAGGTGCTCTGTACTCCCAAAACCCAATTTCCCTTTTGTCCTTTCTCGCCTAAATGGGTTAGGGTACTTTCGCCATTTAACCCCAAAGGACAATGGCCTCAAACTACACCTGCCGGATCAACCTCTATATCAATGGCAAAGAAATAAAGAACGAGCTTTCTTCCATCAAGGGTGAAATGAACAAAATCTCAAACGCCCAGGCGCACATGGCCATAGGTAGCAGGGAGTATCAAAAAGCCGCCAACAAAATAAGGACACTAAAAACCATTATCCAAAACCATAACCAGGACCTGAAAGCAATAGGTGTTCACTGGCGTTCCCTTACCGCCAATTCCTCTATTGCCGATTATGAATCCGCCCTTGGAAGGTTTAGCCAGGAACAAAAAAAAATTACCGTTGGCAGCGCAAAATATATAGCCGCCTCTTCCAAAATAAAAGAACTTTCTCAGGTTATCGATGCCCACAATGCCGCACTCAAAAATACAGGCACCAGATGGGACCAGCTAAATTCCAATTCAGGCCTCGCTGATTATAAATCCGCCCTCAAAAACCTGTAAGCCGAACAGGAAAAGATGGCCATCGGAAGCCAGGAATACATCAACCATACCAAGAAAATAAAACAAGTCGATGAAGTTATCCAATACCATGCCGATACCCTCAAAGATTTAAACGTACACTGGCACCAGCTCTCTTCAAATTCGAGCCTCTTAGATTATAAATCCGCCCTCCACCACCTTACAGCCGAACAGGAAAAATGACTATCGGCAGCCAGGAATACATAAGCCATACGGATAAAATACAACAGCTAAACCAAGTGATCGAACACCATAAAGACAACCTTAAAGCGGTTGGTGTGGCATGGGATTCGCTTTCCGCAAATTCAAGCATCACCGACTATAAATCTGCCCTCCAACGCCTGGAAGCCGAGCAGGACAAAATGGCTGTCGGCAGCCAAAACTATATTTCCCATGCAAAAAAAATACAATCGCTAAACAAAACTATTGCCACCCACAACGCCCAACTCAAGCAAACCACCACCGGGTGGGAACGGTTGGTGCAACAAACAAATAAACTCCAAGGGATGCTGCAGGCCGTTGTTGTGGGCGCTGCTGCTTTTGTTGGCATGGTGGCAGCAGGAAAAAAAGCCATTACCATGTTTGCCGAATTCGACGACAAAGCCGCCAATGTGGCACGCACCACCGGCCTAACAAAACAGGAAATCTATGCCATTTCCGATTCCCTGAAAAAAGTAGATACCCGGACAGCCCAATTGGATCTGATGAACCTGGGCGTGATTGCCGGGAAATTAGGTATCGCCAAAGAAGATGTTTTTGGGTTCATCAAAGCCGCCGATAAACTGAATGTTGCTTTTGGCGGAGCTTTAGGTGCAGATACCGAGGAAGTGGTCAACCAAATTGGAAAGCTCGTTTCGGTTTTTAAAATCGAAGAAAAATTCGGGATAGAAACAAGTATGCTCAAAATCGGCTCTGCCCTAACCACTCTCGGCAATGCCAGTACCGCCAATGAAGGGTATATTGTTGAGTTCTCGAAACGTGTCGGCGGTATCGCGCCCATCGTTGGGGTGAGCATCCAAAACGTGATGGGGTTGGCAGCTACCCTGGACCAATTAGGCCAAACTTCCGAAGTATCCAGTACCGTTTACAGCGCCATGGTTACGGGCATGTTCAAGAAAACTGCCGAATATGCCAACATAGCAGGGATGAAAATGTCTTACCCCATACACTACATAAAATCCCCAATCCAAAATAAATCCTCCCATCCAACCATTTTCTATTATGCGTAACTCGAATTAAAATATTGACGGTTTTGTTGGGTCTAATTTGATGTTTTAAAATGATGGCTTTAAATGTTGGCATAACGGTATTGAATTTTGTAAAACATTTGTAAAACATTTGTAGAACACAATGTACGACAAATCCGCTTTATATGCGCCAAATATGCTGAAATAAAAAAGGCTTCCATCTACTGGAAGCCTTGATTTTGCTACTAATTGCTTGGTTTTTAAGTGTAGCGAGGACGAGATTTGAACTCGTGACCTTCGGGTTATGAATCCGACGCTCTAACCAACTGAGCTACCTCGCCGTGTTTGAGGGGTGCAAAATTATCAATTTTTCCGAAATAAACAAACCCTAACTTGCGATTTTATCATTTTCAACTCTCAGTGTAGGGTTCGGATCCGTAAAATGGTGTTTCAATGAAAGTAGGATACAGATTTACTTTTTCTTTTTTTTCTTCCTTTTCAATTCTTGCTCCTCTGCTTCACGTAGAAGAGTCTTCCAATCTGATTTGGTTTCGGCAGTAAAAGCAAGTGTTTCGGTGTAATCTTGTTTGTTTATTTCCATTACTTCTACAGGCTTTCCAATGTATTCTTCAATTTCTTCGAGGAAAGGTTTTTCATCATTGCTGCAAAATGAAACTGCAATCCCCTTTTTGTCAGCCCGCCCGGTCCGTCCAACGCGATGAACGTAATTTTCGGGTTTTTCGGGCAAATCGTAGTTCACCACAAAGTCAACATTAGGAATATCGATGCCTCTGGCACTTACATCAGTTGCTATAAGTATCTTAAATTCACCGGTTTTAAACCTTTTCATTACCTGTAGCCTGTCAATTTGTTCTTTGTCGCCATGAATAGTCTCGCATTTGATTTCCAGTTTTTCCATTGCCAGGCTTACCCGCTCAGCACGTACTTTTGTACGTACAAAAACCACGATTTTGCTATCAGGGTTTTCATTTACCATGCGCTCAAGGAAAAACCTTTTATCGTCCATTTCGATAAAAGCAACAGAGTGTTCAATATTTCGGGCTACTGGGTCTTTGGGAGAGATTTGTATGCGTATAGGATTGGTTACCAGTGAGTATGCTACTTTTTTAATATAAGGGTTGATTGTAGCCGAAAAGAATAAGGTTTGTCTGTTGCGAGGCAATTTCTTCACAAGTTGCTGAATATCATTTATAAAGCCCAAGTCGAGCATGTGGTCGGCTTCATCGAGGATAAGGATTTCTATTTTAGACAGATCGAGATGGCCTTGGCTTACAAGATCGAACATGCGACCCGGTGTTGAAACAACGATGTCAACGCCTTTTTCCAATTTTGCAATCTGCGGATCCTGTTCAACGCCGCCCATGAGGCAGAATGTTTTAACACGTGTATGTTCGCAAATGGCTTGAAAAACTTCGGTAATCTGTAGTGCCAGTTCGCGTGTTGGAACCATTACCAAGCAAAGTACTCCATCGCTGCGACTCGAAAATTTCTTTTCGTGCAACATATTTATAACTGGAATGGCAAAAGCCGCTGTTTTTCCGGTCCCGGTTTGGGCAATTGCCAGCACATCGTCGCCATGCATTATAGGGCCAATACTTTTATATTGTATATCGGTTGGCCGCCTGAAGCCCGCTTCGGCAATGTTGCGCTGTATTTCGGGAGCTAAGGTATATTGTTCAAATTTCATGGTACTGGCTTAAATGGCCGCAAAGATACGGAGTGAAGATGAGTTATTTCAGTTTTATTGTTTTGTGATATTTAAGGCATACAAGAATTATTTTCGGCCTTTTTATTTAGATAAAGCTATTTTTAATTTCAATCATAGTATTCAAATTCAAATAGATAGCTATCAATATAACCTGGTTGGAAAAACAATATTTGTCTCAACTCTTTTATGGCTTGCTGTCTGGTAAGTAAAAATAAGTTTGAAATATCGGAAATAAGTATTACCTTTAGCTTTTTACTGGAATTCATGTTTACTGAAACTTTAGGATAATGAGCGAAAAGAAGCAAAACAATTACGAATCGCCTAATGTAGCCAAACTACAAGCAGTTGAGATCGATCACAAAACAACCATTTATATTGCTTTGGATGCAGATCCAGTGGAAGCAAAGAAACGTTATTTGTATAGGACTAATACTAAGACTATTGTTCTTTCTTGAGTAACAATTTCGGGATTATACTCGCAAATACATGATAGAGTGGATTTTAGTATAGGTGTCTGGATTCTATCTTGCTAAAGGCAAGTAAAATTTACCTTTTGGGAAAGTTGGTTTTTGTCGAAAATAATTTATTGGAAAATAATTGAGCGTTGCTTCATGAACAACGCTCTTTTTGTGGAATGGGTTTGCGCAAATATACTATAACATACTGGTAATCATCATTATATTGTAATATAATTATTGCAATGTTAATGTTTGTATGTTGGATGAATCGTTATTTTTTTTATTTTTACAACGTTGACCAAATGAGATTCATTAGCTTTGGACAGTAAAAGACCAACTTTCCGGCACGATAATATTATCGCAATCAGGTAAGCTATCAGGCATAGTTAAGGCTGTTGATTTTATTTTGATAAAAAAGCTCTCGTCCCTATCTTCTATTGGTCTAGTAATGTGGTATTTAAAAGATAAATAGGTTATATTTAAAACAAAGACTTTGGACAGAAAATTAAATATTCTCCATTATTTCGGTGACAACGGTTCATTTATGAACCAGTGGCAGAGGTTTCATTTTATCGATGAGTTGCAAAGATCTGGGCATACTATTACTGTTTTCAACCCTCTACAGTACCCTACCATTGATGAGGCAAATGAAATGCTTCCAAGATTCATTCTGCAATCAAAAATAAAATTCGATGTGTTTATCAATCCTGCTGCTTCAAGCCTGTTGTACAAACAAACTATTCAGGCAATCAATGCAATTGGGCTTCCATCTTTACTGATCTGTTTTGATAATCTTCACGCTCCTTTTATCCATAAGGATATTGCTCCTTTCTTCGATTTGGTTTGGCTCACTTCTTCAGAAACCGAATATTTGTTTAAAAAGTGGGGATGTACAACTATTTTCCAGCCTTATGCAGCCAACCCATCGTTTTTCAAACCTGAATTTGGTAAAGAAATAAATTCGATTGGCTTTATAGGAACTTTATATGACGACCGGGTTCACCGGATTAATCAGCTGACAATGAACTCTGTGCCTTGTACTTTATATTCAAACATGTTTTCAAAAAAGGATAATCCAATCGCAAGCAAACAATTGAAGAAGGCGGAAATGATTTCGTTGCTTTTTAAATTATCCCAGTTTAAGCTGGGGCGAAAAGTGGCCTATGCAAGGGTTTTGGATAAAATCAACTCGAAAAAGAATATCCTGTTAAAAAACGATTTTTTAGAAACATTGCCTTCAGTGCCTTTTGAGCAAGTCAATTCAATATACCCCAATCATGCATTATCTCTTAACATCACGGAACTCAGGAATACTTTTAACCTAAAATATCCTATCCATAAATTGCATCTCAGGACATTCGAAATTGCCATGTGCGGTGGACTGCAAATCGCACCTTATGTCGAAGAATTAAGTGCATATTTCAAGGATGGCGAAGAAATTATATTATGCAAGAGCGATGAAGAATTTATCTCAAAATCAAAGTTCTATCTCCGTCCTGAAAATGGTTCGCTACGGCTGAAAATGAAGCATAATGCTAGAAAGCGAGCTGAGGCCGAACATAGCTGGCATCATAGGTTCTCAGCCGTTCTTGGGAAATTGTTTGGAACAGACCTCTTCTAATATTATGCATTTAAATATTTACAAATGTGAACGAAATGATAAAAATCAAATCGATAAAAAAGGGAATTAACAAGATTATTTCAAATAAAAAAAAGGAAAGTGCTGAAATCTAACAATCCTTGGTCTAATGTTCGCTCAAATACCTTTTTTAAGAATATCTAAATAATGGGTGTTTGAACATTTGTAATTTTTGTAATCTGATTCATTGAAATACTTAGTGCTTATCCACCAGTCTTCAAATGGTTTGTTGCCATTTACAACGTCTGAACACAACAAGAAATATCCTTTTTCTTTTAATATTCTCCTCTGTGGTTCTCTTTCTGTCAATTCAAACCCTCTGTATGCATCATGCTCGATTGTAATTACTTTAAATTCATGATTAGATTCAAGAACGTTAACTAATGCAAGGTATCTTAAACCATCACCTTCAATATCAATGTTGAGGTAATCGATGACTTTCGGTAATTTATTTTCAACAAAAAGACTCTTGAAATTACTTGTGAGCGCATCACCGCAAACGAATTTGCTTTTGCGAACTTCCCATTCCTTTGAATAGTCCACTATGTCCAGTGATAATCCGGTCCATCCATTTTTTTCCAATAAAAAAGTGTTGTTTATTTTAACTGGTAATTGGCATCCAACATCAACAAATGTACCTTTATAGGCTTTATCAAATAGTGATAAGACAAAAAGATCTTGCCCTGCCTGAGAATAACCTTTAAAGAAATGAAGTATTCTTATTTTGTTCTTTTTAAAATCCAATAAGTTCAGTTTTCTCATTTTTTATTATTTGTAAGTTCCTTTGTGTATTATGTAGCCGCAAAACTAATGATAAATCTAACATGTCAGCCTTATCTGTTAAAAACTCTTCTATATTCATTAATTATCCTCGCCATTTTTAGTTCTGATTACAACATTATTATAGAAATTAATCAGTCTTGGAATATGTGCTTTCAAGGAAATCGCTTCCCTGTTTTTAATCAGATTAGAAACAAGTGTTGGATAATCAAGGGTAGCTATTACTTCTTTTATATTGTTAAGGTCGTTTTCTTTTATGGTAACTCCTGCATTGTTTCTCTTTATGATCCAGTTTTGGTAAACCAGATCCTCTGATACCAAGATTGGGATACCTGCTTCAATGTAATTAAAGAGTTTTAGCGTGGTCGCATATTTAAACTTTTCGGCTGATTGACCAGTATTGGCTTTAAAAAACGGAAGCACCCCAAAATGATATTTGCTTAATTCAACCGCAAGCTGGTCTTGTGAAACAGATTGATGAAAGTGGAAATATTTATTTTGAATTGAGATTTCTTCATATTCTTTATAATCTGCCTTAAAATTTGACGGACTGGGATATATGTGAAAATGGATTTGCTGATCGGATAAAACCTGTATTAAATGGTGAAACTGTATTGTGCCAAATTGCGCTTTATCTCGATGCGATCCGGCAACACCTCCAGCATAAACAAAATGGATATTATCAGGATCCAGATTTTTGATATTGGTTTGAAAAAAATCATTGTCGCAATACAGTGGGAAAAACAAAGTTGGCGGTTTTATCTTCCCATATTTTCTTAGAGCGACATTTGGCTCCAGGCTTTGTCCAACCAAGCCATCAGAAAGCTGAAGGCAATTTTTTTCGTGCGGAAGCTCTGCTTTTATCCAGCGAACTGTAGGGTTTAAGCCATAATAACAGGCATAAACATCTTGCATATCAATAATAAAAGGAGCTTTAATATGCTGGCGCACCAAATCGGGATAAAAGCTTTTCGGTGCAAACCCATGAAAAAGATAGACTTGCTTCATCTGCCGAAGAATTCGCAACAAATGGTATTTGTTTCTGTATAGGATTACCTTGTCCCATTGGTTATTTGAAAACTTCTCGATAAAAAAAAGTTTGGGGCACAACAATATAGTATTATACCCACCAAATCGTTTCACCCATTTTGCCACCCGGCTGCTGCGTACAATCATCCTGTCGCTCACATAAACAATTGCTTTTTTATCAGAATCTTTTTTTAAACTTTCTGTAGGTATAAATAAAATATAAAGAAACCAGTCGATGACTGATGAAAGCATATCGTAGGCCAACCCATATATTTTGATGATTATTATTGATATTTTTCTGCGATTCACAAGTTGTCAATTAAAATTTTTTTTTGAGAATTAACATTGATCCATTTAGGGGGGCATTATTTAATTACAAAAACAAGTTCAAAAAATTGTTTGTCAATTAGTTATAAACGAGTTGTCAAAATCGTTGAAGCCTATCCTACAAAGGAATAAAATTACAACATATTTCCGAATCAGGTTGAATCATTTCAGGTTTTCTAACCGCATCATTAGCATGGATTTACGAAAGACTATTCTAATTGGTTAAATATGAAGTCGATCCCTGATCAATGGTATTGCCTCTTTTTTATAAACCAATGAAACCATGACGAAGGCTACAATAAATTGGCCGATTTCAAAAAACAATCTTGTTTTATTAGAAGCTATCAATTCGGAAATTAACACAACAGCAATAAATATTGTTGGGAGGAAAACCAATTTCCATTTGTTGATTTTATATTCGAATACTTTCCTGCTTTCCATGTATAACAAAAAGACCTGGACCGGTCTAACAAGGAAATTGGCCCAAGCTGCACCAATCAAACCGAAGTAATAGATCAAAACTATACTGACAATAATTTGAAAAACCGCACTCAGGAAAAAAATCTTTGGAAAGGCTTTGGTCCTTTTAAAATAAACCAAGGGCGCCCAAAAGTAGGCTCGAAGCCCGCTTAAAGCATAACCAGCAAATAGTATTGAGAGGAAATTAAAAGTAATATAAAAATCTTTGTTTTTCACAACTATTGGAATAATCAATGGCAGCAGGATGACGAGGGTAGGTATAATCAATAAAGTGATAGCGGTGATACCATTAAAATACCTGTTCACTTCGGTTGTCCCATAATTTATGTTTTTATCTTTCCAAATGGTAAACACTTTAGGATAAATAGATGATGTAAGTCCACTTTGGAAAAAATCCAAAAGAAGTGTACACTGTATGGCGAATACAAAAATGCCAACATCTGAAGCTTTTAACAAATAAGCAATAATATAACGGTCTATATTGCTGGCTATTACCGATATAATAGAAAAAATAAACAAGGGAAAGCAGAAAACAGCAATCCCGTGAAGGAGTTTTTTGTTAAATGAAATGCCAAATTCTTTTATAAAAAAGAAAAGGGCCAGCAGGAAAATACCTAAACCAGAAAGCAATCGACCATAAATTGGCCCAACAAGAGAAAAAGGGTGATAATAAAGGATGGAAAGAGAAATACCAATAGTGAGAATAAAATTGAAAATATTTAACCAGAAAAACCGCGTAGGGCGCTGCTGATAAATTAACATGCCTGTATAACTCTTAAAAAAGCTATTGAAAATCGCAGTCAAAAGTGACATAAATCCCCAAGGGTAAAAAGTTAAGTTGGTGTTGTTTTTGGTAAACACCGAAAAGAACGAAAAAATAGGTTTCCCCGAAATCACGAAAACCAACAACAATACAATGCCAATTATAAGTAGCAGTGAAACAACAGTCCCCACACTTTCTTTTGCTTTTTGAATATTAGATTTTACATCCACCCAATGAATGCCAAGATACTGCTCCAAAGAAAAATTGGCCAATACTTGTATAATGGCTGTAAATGTGATATACAAAACCAATTCGCCAAACTGGTTGGTTGTCAATAGATTGGTGTAGAAAGGAAGCAGTATTACGCTCGATGCAAGCGGCAGTGCACCAATTACGGAGTATATGAATGAAGATTTTATAAATTGTTTTGAGATCATTTCTGCTTCATCAATGGCTTATCGAATTTTTCTTTTTGTAAGCAAGGCTTAAATATTATTTGCAAATGGGAACTCTTAGTTGTTTGATTTTTATTCAAACTTCTACTATCCGATCCCCAAATTAGATGTTTTTGTTACCAGCAAATCTATCAGTTTGGCGAAACAGATAATAAACTTTGAAAATGAGACAGTGTTTATGGCACGTTAGAAATAAAACATAAACCGCATTCCAAACTTAGAGAGGTTTGCCAGCAAACTTCACAGAACAGGAAACTGCTTTTCCTATTTTGAGGAATGGAAGTTATATTTGCCAAATGATAAAATGTTGTTTATCAACACTATTTCTTATTATTTTTATACTTGTAAACCAAAGCTTTAACATGCACTATGAAGACTGACTTCATATTTTGCCAGAAAAATTAGTGTAATTCAAGTATGGCATTGTTACTTTTAGGAGCCTAACTTTAAGTTTTTATTAAAAATATCGATTCTATCCTCACAATACATTTTTGCATCAAGCATGCAATGCAAAATATACTGATGGATAATTTCGGCAAAACCATAAGAAAGGGTGTTGACATAGAAGTTGATATTCCCCAATGGTCGGATTTTGTTTTCGGGCATGAAGCCAGACAATGTAATGAGGCTGCATCCCTTTAGTTTCGCCGTTTCACAGGCTTTAACAATATCAGCCGAATTTCCTGAACTGCTGATACAAATTACAAGATCGCCAGATGAGGCAAACATTTGCAAAGGCGCAGCAAATACATCTTCGAAGCCAATATCGTTCGAAATGCAAGTAAGCAAGGATGAATCATTGAAAGTGAGGGCTTGTATCCCTGCATTTTTCCAGAAATCAATAGCCGCATGGCTCGCAATAGCCGCACTGCCACCATTTCCAACAATAAAAATTTTATGATTTGCATTCTGCAATTGCTTCAAAATTTCCAACGAAAGCTCTATGCCTCCAACAAATCCAAGATGCTTTCCTAAGCCATCAGAAACTTCTATTTCTTCAATAGCTTTAAAGAATTCATCTGAATATTTTTTGGCAAATTCATCTACTCCCATGATATTATTTTAAAAAGTGATTTATGAACTTTGTTAAATCTGATTTATAAACAGGATGTTCGTTCCCAATTATTTCAACAGCCAATGTACCCATGCAATTGCCAACAAAAGGGATGAGTTCGGCAGGTGCATTTTGGTAATTGAGAAGCGAAGTAATTGATAACAAGGCATCTCCAGCTCCTACCGAATCTTTTACCGAACTGGCAAAAGCTGGTGAGGAATAGTATTTTCCTTCATAAAAAAATATTGAACCTGATGGCCCCAATGTGATTGTGATATTTTTGCAACCAGTAATCTTGCTCAATTTTCCGATGAGATCTTCAATCTTGCCGTAATTATCACCAAAAGAAAGGCGCAACTCTTTCTCATCAATTGAGATGTAACCAACATTCCTGTACTTGGTTATATAGTTAAACCCATAGTTATTGCTGTTGGTTTGGGCATTTACTGCTAAAAACTTTCCCGAATCTTGCAAAAACTTCTGTATTCCAGGTGTGATAAACCCGTGCCCAAAATCAGAAACCAAAATAAAATCATATTCCTGTATGCAAGTCCTGAGATAATCGATGATTTCTGATTCAAGGTCCTGATCAAGATATTTATCATTAATAAACGTAACTTCAAAAAGTTTGATATTGAGATAGGTGTCGATATATCTCCTTTTTGTATTGGTAGGGCTGTCGTTCCTATAGAAAAATTTCCTTTCAACGAGTGGGGAAAGCTTCTTTTCGATTATCTCCATTTGTGTATTCTGCGAACCCAGAACAGTAACCATTTCAACTTTTCCGGCATATTGTTCAAGGTGGTTTGCTATGGCGAGCACACCTCCGGCATACGATTCGCTGTTTAGGAAAATAGTGGAAATGGTAGG
>CAIRHD010000049.1 GCA_903878265.1 uncultured Bacteroidales bacterium
GGCGGTTGCAGTTTTCGCTTTGAGGCATTCATGATACAAACAATAAACTGCAATTTACATTTAACCGCCTGCAACTTATTTTTTAGCTCCTGCAACTTATTTTCTTGCTCCTGCAACTTATTTTCTTGCTCCTGCAACATACATTTTAGCTCCTGCAACTTATTTTCTTGATCCTGCAACTTATTTTCTTGCTCCTGCAACTTACATTTTAGCTCCTGCAACTTATATTTTAGCTCCTGCGACTTATATTACATCCTTTCCGGCACTTCAATCCCCAACAACCATAACGAATTGGAAATAACCATTGCCGTAAATTGCGATAAACACAGCCTTAGCCCGCGAGATGGAAGGTTTTCCTCTTTCAGTATGGTGAGTTCGTGGTAAAAACGGTTGTATTCCGATGCAAGCTCGAACGCGAAATTGGCAATAACGGCTGGGCTGTGCATATCGGCAGCCTGAATAAGCATGGCCGGGAAATCATGGATTTTTTTCAACAATTCTTTCTCTTGTGGCAGCAAATCGCCTGATTGCAAAGTTGTAAATTCAAAATTTGCTTCTTCTGCTTTGCGCAACACCGATTTGATCCGGGCGTATGTATATTGAATAAATGGTCCGGTATTTCCATTAAAATCAACCGATTCGGATGGGTTGAACATCATATTTTTTTTCGGGTCCACTTTAAGGATAAAATACTTCAACGCACCAAGCCCGATGGTGCGGTAAAGGTTTTTGGCTTCATCATCATCAAAGGATTCGATTTTGCCCAGCTCGCGTGCCATGGCTTCCGATGTATCGAACATTTCCTGCATCAGGTCGTCGGCATCTACAACGGTTCCTTCGCGAGATTTCATTTTGCCGGCAGGCAGTTCCACCATACCGTATGAGAGGTGATAAATAGAATCGGACCATGCGCAACCCAAATGCTTCAAAACTACTTTCAACACCTGAAAATGGTATTCCTGCTCGTTACCAACCACATAAATAAGCTGTTCGGGATTGTATTCTTTTTGCCTTTGCGTGGCGGTTCCCAAATCCTGCGTCATGTAAACCGAAGTGCCATCGCTACGGAGTAAAAGCTTTTCGTCGAGTCCTTCGGCACTCAAATCAATCCACACCGATCCATCAGCGCGGCGGGTATAAACGCCTTTCTGCACACCTTCTTCAACAAGCTCTTTACCATGCAAATAAGTCTGCGACTCGTAATAGGTCTTGTCAAATTCGATGCCCAATGTTTTGTACGTTTTTGCAAATCCCTCATATACCCAGCCATTCATTTTTTTCCACAATCCGATAACTTCCTCATCACCGGCTTCCCATTTTTGCAGAAGTTGCTGGGCTTCGATAATAAGCTGTGCTTTTTTGGCCGCATCCTCAGGTATTGCGCCATCCGCAACCATTGTTGCAATCTGTTCTTTATACTGTTTATCGAAAATCACATAATACTTCCCAACCAGCTTATCGCCTTTCAATCCGCTGCTTTCGGGAGTTTCGCCATTTCCCCATTTCTGCCATGCCAACATGCTTTTACAAATATGGATCCCGCGATCGTTCACAAGGTTAACTTTCACCACATTTTTGCCTGCTGCCTGCAATATCCGCGAAAGCGAAAAACCCAAAAGGTTATTGCGTATATGGCCTAAATGCAAGGGCTTATTGGTGTTTGGCGACGAAAACTCAATAACTATTGGTTGGTTGTCGTTTGTTTGTTGAAAACCAAACTGATCAATAGTGTAATTCTCCGTAAGGAAATTGATCCAATATTCTTTCTTGATAGAAATATTCAGAAAACCTTTGATCACATTATAACTTTCAACCTCGGCTACATTGGCTTGCAGATAATCACCAATTTCGGCGGCGGTTGCTTCGGGCGATTTGCGCGAAACTTTAGTGAACGGGAACACTACCAATGTGATATCGCCTGCAAATTCCTTGCGTGTATTTTGCAATTGGATTTGGGCAAGACTTGCATCCAATTGATAAAGGGATTTAACAGCTTCTTTAGTTTTCCCAATTAAAATTTGTTCTATCATCAAGTAAAAATTTGAGGTGCAAAAGTACGTTTTTAAAGTGAAACCCTTATGCTGTTGCGCCCGGCAAACAAACCTCAACCCATCAGTATCCGCTCAGGCATCGACAAAGAATAAAGAATGATGTGTATATCGAAATCAAATAGGTCTGAAATGTTTATTGGTTGCTATAACCGAAAATCCTGAGCGGATTAATATAAATGCAATCTTGAATCCAGTGATGTTCAAGGATTTTTTCAGTAACCGATGTTTTTCCTGATCCATTAGGACCAGCAATTATAATCAACTTCGGTTTTTCATCCTTCATCGTTCACCATATTTGCAACATGCCTCTTTTTAATTGCCATTTCGGTCATTTGCAGAAGGTTCTCAATAAAGTAACTATTTGCTTTGTCAGCTCTTATCTTCACATCTTTGGAAACTTCGCTCATTAGCCAAGCCAATTGCGCATCGGTTGGTTCTTCATCAGAATTCAATTTGTATTCCATAAGTTTATATTCTATGCACAAAAGTACGCTTTATTGCATTTGGTTTACTAAACAGCAATGATAATGACAAATAGAATAAACCAAACACAAATCCAACAAAGCCTATCCTCTTGCCAAATCACATGCTCCACTTAAACTTTTTCACAATAAAAATCGAAAATATTGCGCAATAATAACTTGCTTTAATATGTAGGTATTCAGATGTATAGGGCGGTTTATCCCGGTTCCAAAATGTAAATCATTTTGTATATGAATTTGGGTTTAAGAAGTTAATAAAAAATTTTGCCAGCAAGTTTAAACCTCTATCTTTGCAGCGAAAATCAGATTTCAATTCAACCAAAACATAAGTTAAACATTAAACAATCCTTTATGCAACGTAACGTAATTATTATCGGAGCTGCAGGGCGCGACTTTCACAATTTCAACACATTTTTCAGAGGAAAAGCTGAATACAATGTAGTTGCTTTCACCGCTGCCCAAATTCCTGACATTGATGGCCGTAAGTATCCCAAGGAACTGGCCGGTGCTGATCTTTACCCAGATGGGATCCCCATTTTTGCCGAACAAGATTTGCCAAAACTGATCAAAGAATTGAATGTGGTTGATTGCGTTTTCGCATACAGCGATGTTCCTTACCCAAGGGTTATGAACGTAAGTGCTTTGGTGAATGCTTGTGGGGCTAATTTTATCCTCCTAGGCCCAGGCGAAACCATGTTAAAAAGTACCAAACCTGTTATTGCAGTTGGCGCTACACGTACAGGTTGCGGAAAAAGCCAGACTTCGCGCCGCATAATCGAAATACTGATGGCCAAAGGCTTGAAAGTTGTTGCTGTCCGCCACCCAATGCCTTATGGCGATTTGAACGAGCAACGCGTTCAACGTTTTGCTACTGTCGAAGATTTGAAAAAACACAAATGCACCATCGAAGAAATGGAAGAATACGAACCACATGTTGTTCGTGGAAACGTGATTTATGCTGGTGTTGATTATCTCGATATCCTTCGCGCTGCCGAACAAGATCCTGATGGTTGCGATGTTGTATTGTGGGATGGTGGAAACAACGACTTCCCATTCTACAAACCTGACCTCACCGTTTGCGTTGCCGACCCGCACCGCCCAGGCGCTGAAGTTGGATATTACCCTGGTGAAGTTGTTGCACGTATTGCTGATGCTATTGTAATAAATAAAATTGATTCAGCTGATATTGCCAACATTCAGATTGTACGCAACAATATCGCAAAGATTAACCCAAATGCTTTGGTTATTGATGGAGCTTCACCACTTACCGTTGACAAACCAGAACTTATCCGCGGTAAACGCGTTTTGGTTGTTGAAGACGGCCCAACACTTACCCACGGCGAAATGAAAATTGGTGCCGGTACTGTTGCAGCCAATAAATTTGGAGCAGCCGAATTGGTTGACCCACGCCCTTATGCTGTTGGGAAATTAGCCGAAACTTTTAGGATTTATCCAAATATCGGAACCTTGCTTCCAGCAATGGGATACGGCGAAGAGCAAACACGTGATTTAGAAAAAACCATCGAAAACACTCCTTGCGATGCAGTAGTAATAGCTACACCAATTGATCTGAACCGCATCATCAAAATCAACAAACCTTGTGTTAAAGTAGGTTACGACCTTCAGGAAATTGGGAAACCAGACCTGACAGGCATCCTGGATGAGTTTGTTGCAAAACACAACCTTATTAAATAACATTACATTTTAAAAAGCGGCCAGCAGTGGCCGCTTTTTTTATGACAAAGTATTAACAAACGCACCTCTCCAACCATTGAAATTTTGTAATTTTAGAACCTCAAAAAAAAACAACAAGCAATGAAAGATAAAAACCTGGTTTCGATAACCGATTTCAACAAAGAACAATACCTAAAAATATTGGAAATCGCCGCTGATTTCGAGAAAAACCCCAACCAGAAACTCTTGAACGACCATGTGGTAGCTTCGTTATTTTTCGAACCATCCACCCGTACCCGACTGAGTTTCGAAACGGCAGCAAACCGTTTGGGCGCAAGGGTTATAGGCTTTAGCGATAGCGGCTCGACAAGTGTTAAAAAAGGCGAATCGCTCAAAGATACCATCATTATGGTAAGCGGTTATGCCGATATTATCGTGATGCGCCACCCTCGTGAAGGTGCGGCACGCTGGGCCAGCGAAGTTTCGTCGGTTCCTGTTATAAATGCCGGCGATGGGGCCAACCAACACCCAACACAATGCTTGCTCGATATGTATAGCATCATGCAAACCCAAGGCACTTTGGATAACCTGAATATTGCATTCGTCGGCGACCTTAAATACGGACGCACCGTGCATTCATTGGTTCAGGCTATGTGTAATTTCAATGCGACTTTCCATTTTGTATCTCCTGAAGAGTTGAAACTACCAAGTGCCAGCAAGATGCACATCAAAAATAACAAGCTTTCGTATTATCAATACACCGAACTTAGCGATGTTATCCCAATCGTCGATATTATTTATATGACACGTATCCAAAAAGAACGTTTCAGTGATCCGTTGGATTACGAAAAAGTAAAAAACTCTTATGTCCTCGACCGTGCCATGCTTCAGAACTGCAAGGCAAACATGAAAATCCTTCATCCGCTGCCACGCGTAAACGAAATAAGCGAGGATGTTGATGAAACACCACAGGCATTCTATTTCAAGCAAGCCGAAAATGGGGTCTATGTCCGACAGGCTTTGCTTGCAGCCATTGCAGGTGTAAAATAAATGATGTTTTAAACAAGGAAAATAGCTCTAAAATGAACAAAGAACAACGCCATCTGAACGTTACAGCCATAGAAAACGGCACTGTAATTGACCATATACCTGCCAACAACGTATTCAAAGTATTGCGTATCCTAAACCTTGAAAACAATAAAAACCAGGTGCTTTTCGGGGATAACCTCGACAGCCAGAAATACGGTAAAAAAGGCTTAGTGAAAGTGAGCAATACTTTTTTCGAAGGAAACGAAATCAACAAAATTGCTCTCGTTGCACCAACTGCAACCTTTATCGAAATTAAAAATTTCGAAGTCGTAACCAAAAAACAGGTTGAAGTCCCCGACCAGATTAAAAGCATCGTAAAATGTTTCAATCCGAACTGTATTACCAATGTCGAAAATGTGCCCAGCAGGTTTACGGTTGTTGACAAAGAACAAATGAAGCTTCTTTGCCATTATTGCGAAAAAATCACAGGCAAGAATAATATCGTTTTCAGGTAAAATCTTTCAAACAAGTCAAATTTTCGAATACTCAAATAAGTAGGACTTTCCGAATAATTACTTTTTCTAATCTAAAATAAAACGTGAAAAAAATAATCCTTTCAATGGCCATTGTGCTGATAAGCAGTGCTATGAACGCCCAAAACAAAGACAAAGGGACTTTTAAAACCTACGAACCTGGGTATTTCCAAAATTCAATCCTGAAAGGGATAGAAGAATTTGAATCACAGAGGGTTGCACCCAAACAGGGCAAAACTTTTAAAGTTGACCCGGCCACATTTAATATCCCGACATCAAAGGAAGCTTTTAAAAGCTACTGGCACAACGAACCTGTTTCGCAAGGGAATACAAATACATGCTGGTCGTTTTCCACCACTTCCTACATCGAATCGGAAATTTACCGTAATACAGGTCAAAAAGTTAGTCTTTCCCCAATTTATACGGTTTATTACGAATATCTCGAACGCGCGGAAAACTGGGTAAAAACGCGAGGGAACATGAATTTTGGCGAAGGTTCCGAAGGCAACGCTGTTACAAAAATCTGGCGGAAATACGGAATTGTACCTTTAGAAACCTACACAGGTTTAAAACCAGAACAGACTTTCCATTCACACGCCAAAATGTTTGAGGAACTAAAAAACTATGCCGACTTTGTAAAAAAGAACAATATGTGGGACGAAGCTGCAGTTGTCAGCAATTTCAAAAGCATACTCAATTTTTACATCGGTGAACCTCCAACAAAGGTAACCGTGAACGGAAAAGAAATGACGCCAAAGGAATATATGGCCAATGTGCTCAAATTCAATGCCGACGATTATTGCGATGTAGTTTCGTACATGCAGCAGCCGTATTGGAAAATGGTTGAATATGAGGTGCCAGACAATTGGTGGCATAATGCGGATTATTACAACCTCCCGCTCGATGATTTTATGAATGTGGTAAAAAAATCGATAAAGGCAGGTTATACTTTGGCTATTGGCGGCGATGTTTCCGAAGCAGGGTTCCTTGCCCGCGAGGCCAATGCTGCAGTTATCCCATCATTCGATATTCCTTCTGCAGCCATCGACGAAAATGCCCGTCAGTTCCGTTTCAGCAACGAAACGACAACCGATGATCACGGCTTGCACATTGTCGGTTACATGGAAAAAGATGGCGTAACCTGGTTTTTGGTCAAAGATTCGGGAGCCGGAAGCCGAACAGGCGGAAAAGAGAAGAATCTAAACTTTGGATATTACTTTTTCCATGAAGATTATGTAAAGCTTAAAATAATGGACTTCATGGTACATAAGGATATGATGAAAGATTTGATTCCTAAGTTTAAGTAGGCTTTGGGGTTTAGGTGTTGGGGTTTAAACCTTAATTTGAATCCCTTTATATTAACCCAAACCTCGACCTCCTTTTGCTCTTTGTCCACCCAACCCCAAAAACCAAACCAAAACCCCTCCGCCATGCAACAGCACGCCCGAATACAACACGAAGCAGAACCCAACGAAGGCTATATCCGTAAATTGATAGCGGAAGGCGAACATCAGCAACTCGATTTTAAATTCGGGATCAACGACTCGCGAAAAATTGCCCGCACACTTGCCGCTTTTGCCAATACCGATGGAGGGCGTTTGCTTATCGGTGTGAAAGATAATGGATCAATTGCCGGTGTACGCTCCGAAGAAGAATTTTATATGATTCAGGCTGCTTCCGAAATGTTTACCAAACCGATTGTGCCTTTTGAAGTGAAGGAATGGACTGTGAACCAGAAACGTGTGCTCGAAATCATTGTTCCCGCTGTGAAAGAAACGCTACATTCTGCACCTGTGGAGAAGGATAACTATCTGATTTACATCCGTGTTAACGATGAAAATTATCCAGTGAACAGCGTTTGGCTGAAAGCCTATAAATGGAAAAACCTGAAAACAGGCACTTTTATCAAATTCACCGAAAGTGAAAAATTTTTATTGGATTATCTTGAAAAAGAACCCTCTATTACCCAAACGAAATATTGCAAGCTATCGAAAATCAACAGTAAAACTGCCGAAAACATAATTGCGGGATTTGTTGCAATCGGTATGATAAGTATAGTTTTCACCAAACATGGCGTGGTTTATAAACTAAGTGATGTTTACACCAAGCTTACACCCGAACAGCGCCTGAAGGAAATAACCATACACGTTGCCAAATAAATTTTAAATGATTGCAGTTATTTCCCCGGCCAAATCGCTTGATTTTGAGAGTATTGCGCCCTGTGAAATTTCAATGGTGCCTCATTTTCAAAAAGATGCCGATTATCTGGCCAGTAAATTAGGGAAGCTTAAAACATCTGAGCTGGGCAATTTGTTAGGCATTTCCCAAAAATTAGCCCATCTTAATGCCGAGCGATATTCAACTTGGAAAACAGCTCAATTAAAACAAGCATTATTTGCCTATAATGGTGATGTTTACGATGGCTTGGACGCAAAAACCTTCTCGTTGCAAGAAATAGACTTTTCTCAAAAGCACTTACAAATCCTTTCAGGTTTATATGGTTTATTGCGGCCACTAGAAATTATAAAGCCTTACCGTATCGACATGGGAACGGCCTTCGCCACACCAAAAGGAGCAAATATTTATAAATTTTGGGGCGACCGGATTACAGATCAATTAAAAAAACGGATCAAAGAATCAGGCAGCAATGTGCTAATTAACCTGGCTTCGCAGGAATATTTTTCGGCAATAAATACTAAAAAACTTAAGGCTCGAATTATCACACCTGGATTTAAGGATATGAGCAATGGTAAATACGCAATGGTTTCATTCTTTGCGAAGAGAGCACGAGGCATGATGAGCCGTTTTATAATCCAAAATTCAATTACCGATTTTGAGATGCTGGTCGGTTTCGATGATAGCGGTTACCGTTTTAACCATGAACTTTCAAAAGGTGACAACTGGGTTTTTACGCGCGGTTAGTTGAAATCATTACCAATTCTTACATCATGACATCTTTTTCAAGAAAATTTCTGGCAAGTTTTGCAAATGCATTTCATGGTATTTTATTGCTTTTCAGGAGCCAGATAAATGCACGGATCGAACTCGGAATAACTTTGGTTGTAATAGTTGCAGGTTTAGTATTTGGCATTAGCACTATTGAATGGATTGTAATCATTCTGTGTATCGCGCTGGTATTAAGTTTAGAAGGGATTAATACAGCCATCGAAATATTTGCCGACAAACTTCATCCCGGTTTCGACACCGAAATTGGGAAAGCTAAAGATGTTGCCGCAGGAGCAGTACTTATCGCTTCAATGCTTGTTGCCATCATTGGAATTGTTATTTTTGCACCAAAAGTTTTCGAGAGGCTTTTTTAACAAATTCTAAGTGAAGTTTGGGGATGTGGAAATTTGAAAAAATGGAAATGGATTGATAGGAAAATTCAACCTGCAAGTTTTTGAACCTTGAACGCAAAGCATTGAACTTTTGAACCTTGAACAAGCGAACGGTAGAACAAGTGAATAATTGAACATTGAATCCCTAAACCCTAACTCCTAATCCCTTAAAAAATATGATACTTATTGCTGATGGAGGATCAACCAAAACAGACTGGCGCCTAATTAAGGAAGGAAGGGAATACAAGCAGGTACAGACACCTGGCTTTAACCCCTATTTGGTTGGCAGCGACGAAATAGAAGAAATCCTCTGGAAAGAGCTTCAGCCATTTATCGACAACATGGGCGTGAGCGTTGTTTACTATTACGGAGCAGGTTGCTCATCACCTATTAAAAATCAAATTGTCGAGACTGCATTTGAAAAGATTTTCCCAAATGCAAAACTTTTTATCAGCCACGATTTATTGGCCGCTGCCCATGCTCTATGTGGCGATGATGAAGGAATAGCTGCAATTCTTGGAACTGGCTCAAATTCATGCTATTACGATGGAAAGGAAATTAAGGAAGGGATTTTTTCGCTTGGGTATTTTTTTGGCGACGAAGGAAGCGGGGCTTACCTTGGCAAGCAACTACTTTCGGCATACCTGCACAAAGAATTGCCCTTTGATATTGAGAAAAAATTCAAGGAAATGTATCCAAAAAGCCTCGAAAGCATTCTTGACTCGGTTTACACCAAATCCGCTCCAAGCCGGTTTTTGGCTTCATTCAGCAAGTTTATTAACGACAACCGCGAACACCCATATATTTTTAATCTGATAACACAGGCTTTCAGGGCATTTTACAAATATCAAGTTTGCTGTTATCCAAAACATCAGGAAGTACCAGTGCATTTTGTGGGTTCAGTGGCGTATCATTATAGGGACATATTAACGGATGTTGGGCTGGAATTTGGTATAAATACTGGGAAATTTATAAAAGCTCCAATCGATGGATTGGTGGAATATCACAACGAAAACAATTGATTAGCTTGTTAAAGGCAGAAATATTCTCAAAATTTTAGCGCAACTTACTAAAGCCTATTTCTTTTTACCGGCCTCAAACCGCAAGGAACCGGAATTAATACAATACCGTAAACCTGTTGGTTCAGGTCCATCCTCAAAAACATGCCCAAGATGCCCGCCGCATTTGGCACACATAACTTCAATACGCATCATTCCATGGCTTACATCCCTTTTCTTGACAATATTTTTGTTTATGGACGGTTCGTAAAAAGCCGGCCATCCACAACCCGAATTGAATTTGGTTTTCGAAGTAAATAGTTCTGTGCCACAAGCAGCACAATAATAGGTTCCTTCTTCAAAAAACTTATCGTATTCGCCTGTATATGGGTGTTCTGTCCCTTTTTCGCGCAATATATTGAACTGAACCGGGCTTAAAAGTTTGCGCCATTCTTCATCGCTTTTTTTAATTTCAAATGTATCCATGGTTGCCAGTTTTGATTTGGATGGGTAAGATTCGTTTGTTTTTTGGGCACACGCTGTAAACGAAAAAGTCAACAGCACAACAAAACACAAGTTCTTATACTTTTTCTGCATATTTGATGGGCAAATAATTTATCTATTCTTGTCGGACAATAGAACATTTTCGGTGAACCAAAAGTTTAAATGCAAATCATAAAAAGCTATAATTTTATTCGAAATTATTTGTTTTCAATCAATCAACTACAATCAACAATGGTATTACAATTCCAATATAAATGCTACAAAAATCTGATAACCTGATAATTAAGCCATCGGGTAGTTTTTACAGAATCTTGAAGCGGTAATTGTAATTTGAAAACGAAATAATGAGATAATTTGAAAATTATCCCTGAGAACAGCTTTTGCTAAAACTCGAAACTATGGTTTTAATGCAATCCCGTTAATCTTTCCCTTTATCTCCAATAAACTGATCTTCTTTATTCTTGAAAAGCACATTAAAGGTGGTGAGGCTTCCATAAATCCGGGTGATATATTGCTCTAAATCAACCTTTTCTTCATCAGTCAACTTACTCGAATTAATTCGTTGCTCCATAACCCTCACCCTATCGCGGATCATGACAATTTTGTGGAAAAATATTTCGATTGGTACTTCTTTCTCTTTCAGTGTTTTATCGCCAGGGTAAAGTATCATTTTTCCACCTGTCCATTTCTGGCCAATAGGAACAGTTTCCTGAACATCGCTGAAACGGCGCAAAACCCTGATCAAGCTTTTTTCTATTTTTTCGTAAGTAGCCAAGTCCGATGGGGTTTCAATAACTTCAATAATCTCCAAACCTTCGTAATCGCGAAGTATCTGCCTGACCCCATGTTCGATAAATCCAATTTCATACGCATCGGAACGTATCTGAACCACAACACCTTTGCCAAATTGTGGATGTTTTATCCTTGAACCTACACCTAATATCATTTCGGACATAAAATTGTTTTTTACTGGTTTGATTTTCAGGTTTCAAAAATATAACTTTTTTCGATGCCCATTTGTATTTCAGCTTATTTGGCTATGATCGTAATTGGGTTATTCAGTGTAACAGTATCAATACTATTGGTTAATTTTCCTACATAAGTGCCTAATTCCATGTAGTTTGGTATGTTAAAATATGCATAGCTATCGTAGCAATTGCTGGCATTTATAACAGTGGCACCAAGTAGAAGTTTCGTGTACATTTGCTCAGGATTAAAACCACTTCCAGAAAAATAAGCACTTGTCCCTCTGCTGAATTTATAGGAACTTGGTGGATAAACCACCAAATCGTCCAAGGTAAAATACCCGCCTGGTATTTCGGTCTTTACACCTTCGCTGCTCAAAAAGAGCTTAAATTTCTTTTTAAGAAAATTATGTGGAACATAAACAGTAAAATAGTCGGATGAACTTGTATTCCTTGCTACATACACATCATCAAAATACACTGAAGCATCGTACATACCTGAACCGCTTATTGTTATACTTGTGTTCCAGGATCCGTATGTTGGCGAAAAACCAGTCGGGCTTGCCAAAAGCCTGAAAGCATCCTGCAATGAAACTGCTTCACTATTGCATTGAACGTTCACGGTAAATATATTGCCGTAATACGACGAAAGGCCAAAAGGCACAATTACTTTCAACATTTTGCTGGTCCCCGAAATTACCTGGGCATAATTATTCCCAAAATATACACGGTTCGCTTGAACATCCTTGCTGAAGTTGCTCCCATTCAATGAAACTGTATCTCCAGCTTTCCCTTTGTTCGGTTCAACACTGTTTAACTGCAACCGCAACAATTCGGCAGAAATAATATTTCCATATAAAGTGCCTTTTTCGTTGGTTATATACGACCTTGCATAACAGCGGTATCCGGTTGAATAGTAGGAAATGGAACCAATATTTAACACAGTCGAAAAAGTATCATTTTCTATAATACTGCCAAGAGAAACCTTTCTGTCGCTGTAATATGCACCCATGCTTTCGGATCCGACATAAAAAACAAAACCGTGATCGCTAATTTTATAATCACCTTTCTCAACAATTTTTGCAGTAACGTAATACTCTGATGCCGCAATCCCGGAAATTGATGTGGTTTCGATTTTTGGGTCTTTTTTTTCTTTCTCACATGAAGAAAGGATGCTAATTGCGGTACAACATATAAGCACAAGTGTGTGCTTTTTTATGCAGGATTTTAATATTTGAGTTTTCATGGTTTTATAAATTTGAGGATCAAGAATTTAAAAATTATATCCAATTCGTATCCCGTTCAATAACCTTGGGCCGACCCTCCAGCTTTTAGAATCCAGGTCGGGGATATTTTCCGTGCCCGGATAGTTTGCATCTTTAGTAACTTCGATTTTTGAATACTTAATATATTCAAGCCCGAATCCGAGTTCGTAGCCCAAATAAAAATTATCGGCCATATAAAAATCAAACCCCGTGAGGATTTCCCCATTGCCACTAACAAAACCACGCTCTTTGTAACTCCATTCAGAAACATAATATTGGCCGTTGTAATAGTAATTTTGGACTTCCCACGCTCCTTTAAGGGTTTTTGGAAATGTGTTATATTCAATTTCCTGTTTCGATTTCTTTAGCCCTACCCCAATTTCAAATCCAATATATGGCGATATTCGTGAACCATTGTTAAAATGCTTTTCGACTCCGAAATTAAGCCCTGTTAGAAAAGATGTTTTTTTATCGGCTGTTTCCGTGGGTTGGGTTCCATAAACCTGTTTTTCGTTGTCAAAATCATTTTTATAACCAATTGTTATTGCTCCCCGCAGAGCTATTTCATTATTCAAAAACCTACGAACCTTTATTTGACCAGAACCATTGTTCAAACTCAGGCTGCCATCGAATGGGTTGAAATTGAGCTCTGTGCCCCAACCTTTCACATATTTTGTCGGAACATTCTGGCTATCAGCATTTTTTACAGCTGCTAAAATCAGACTTACAATCAGGATTAGATAGATTATCTTCATGGTTTTGAGAGATTAATTTTAAGCGAAATTAAAACTAATTTGGATAAAGTGGCTGTATTGTCGTTGTAAATTTGACGATATTTTTAGAAACAAAATGCAAAATAATAGCAAGTAATTTTAGCCATTATAACTTGAATTATAATATCATCTATTTGCTTCTGGTTTTGGGGATCCGTTTTTTCATGTGTTTACAAACTTTTATAATACATTTCTGTTACATAAATCATTTAAAACTAAAAACGATGAAAAAAATAGCAATATTGGGAACAGGAATGGTGGGTAACACCATAGGCACAAAATTGATTTCGCTTGGCCATGCCGTAATGATGGGTTCGCGGACTGAGAATAATGAAAAAGCACATGACTGGGCTAAAAATAATGGCTCTTTGGCTTCGCACGGAACTTTTTCTGATGCCGCTGCATCTGCCGAAATTATATTTAATTGTACTTCGGGACAAGTATCGCTTGAGGCTTTGCAATTGGCTGGGCGCGAAAACCTGCAGGGAAAAATCCTGGTTGACTTAGCTAATCCCCTCGATTTCTCAAAAGGGATGCCTCCTTCATTGACCATTTGCAATACGGATTCGTTAGGCGAAACAATTCAGCGACAATTTACTGATGTAAAAGTGGTAAAAACTCTAAACACTCTAAATTGTGAATTGATGGTAAACCCAGGTTTGCTGAATGATCCGGGCAATCTGTTTATTTGTGGAAACGATAATGAAGCCAAAACGGAAATAGAAGCACTTTTGAGGACTTTTGGCTGGGAAAAAATTATTGATTTAGGCGATATTTCGGCTGCAAGAGGCACAGAACAACTTTTGCCAATTTGGGTGAGGCTTATGGGCACGCTTAACACAAGTAAATTCAATTTCAGTATAGTAAAATAATGTTTACCAACTGTTTATACGCTGCATATTTTATGATGAATAGTTAATATCTGAGGAATTATCATAACTAGCCCATCATTAATAATCAGATAATCGGCTAAAGATTGTTTTTTTTCCTGAGGCCACTGGTTATTGATCCTATTCATAACCATTTCTTTGGTTACTGAATCTCGTTCCATAACCCTAGAAATGCATAACTTATCAGGGGCAACAACTAAAATGTTGGCATCAAACAAGCGATTGAATCCACTCTCAAATAAAATAGCGGCTTCATGTAAAATATACTTTTCATACTTGTGCTGTTCACACCAATTGGAAAAATCATTTTCAACCAATGGATGAATTATCTTGTTTAGAGTTTCAAGTTTCGCTGCATCGGTGAAAACAATGTCGGCCAAAGCCTTGCGGTTGACCCGAAACCCAGCATCAATTATCTGGTTGCCAAAGAGCAAGGCAATCTTTTCAACAACATCAGAAGTTTCAAGGATTAATCGGGCCTGATAATCGGCATGGTAAACAGGGATTCCAAGTACCTCAAAAATCCGGGCAATTGTCGATTTACCTGTCCCGATGTTTCCGGTAAGCCCTATCCGTTTCATTTCGAGATAATTATATATTCTACTTCTGGAGGGTTTATTTTTAACACCCTAACTTTATCTGGTTTTTTAACAAGGTTTACCCGAAGTTTTTTATCTTTTATCAACGAAGGTTGATACATAACTTCTGTTGAAAAATCGGCGGCATCTATATTTGGATAGGCCGATAAAGGTACGCGGCAGACTATCTCCACCTTATCGGGGAATACTTTTACCAATTCACCATTTCCTGTTACAGAAACGGGAACGGTATATCCTGCTTCGGTAACTTGCTCAACACCAAGTTTTAACGTAACCGAATCGGAAGAATATTTTAACAGGCTAGATTGTCTCCCTTTGAACAAAGCAACTTTTGTGCTTACGCTGCTATCCAATTGGTTAAGGTCGAGTTTTTGTGTTTTTACGAAAGAGATTGTGTCAATTATGCTCTTAATACTTGAAACAGTGATAAATTGTGGTTTGCAAACCATACTGTCGGTAACGTCGAATTGCCCATTCAAGGTAAAATTTACATCCATCTTGACAGGAACCTGTTTGCTAAAAATTTCCGAAAAACGAAAAAAGAGTGTATCTGGTTTTATTCCTGTAATTTCGGTTTTAAAATGGATTTGGGAACTCAATTGTTCCATGAAACTCGTGGAAGGCAGGTACGCTATATATCCTTCGGAAGTTGGTTTTATTTTTAATGTCGAAAGGTCGATCGTAAGGTTGTGTTGCTGCCTTGCATATTTTGCCACCAACAATTCAAAACCTTGTGCAGTCATCCCTAAACGTATAATGCTGTCGCCGCTGTTGGTAAGAATCAGGTCTTTAGGGGCATTGACAAAAGTAATGTTGTAATTGATTTCATCCGTATAATCTTTCATCAACTCGATGAAAAGCCACATCAACATACTGATTACCAAACAGACCAGAAAAACTATCAACCGTGGATGGGATCGATGTTCTTTCCGGCCTGTTTCTATCAACTTTGTAGGTTGTTCAATCTGGCTGTTAACGGCCATGTTTTTGGTAAATATTTGATGTTAAATGCTGCAAAGAGAAATTTCTACTTAGTTTCAAACTCTCCCTTCTCCCTGTCTCCTTTTCACCTTGTCAGTAATATAAAGGCAATAATCGACTTATTTATTTGGCTGGTTCGCCAGTAAGCTGATCCTGTGCATCGGAAGCAATTGCCGATTTCTCAAGTTTCAGCTTAACGCCACCTTCTACTTCAATTGTGCAAGTTGTTTCCTGCATTTCGATAATTTTTCCATGTATGCCGCCAATGGTTATAACTTTATTGCCCTTGGCCAGGGATTCACGGAATTTTTTAACATCTTTCTGTCTCTTAACCTGTGGACGGATAAAGAAGAAGTAAAAGACAACAAAAATTAGCACCAAAAAAATTAACGAACTGGCCATTCCGCCGCCGCCTGCGCCCTGTCCTGAAGGAGGAGCCATAAGTAAGATGTTGAGAAAATTCATAAGGTTTTGTTTTACGTTATTAGTGATTAGTTTATGGTGATTAGTTATTGGTTATTTGAATTTAAATTTCGTCAGGTTCTACCACCGAGGATTGAATACGAAGTATAGTGCTTGGTGGTTGGGTATTGGAGAATACAGTAATTGATTTTGTTTGAAGCCCATGCCGATCCTTACTGTCAAAGCTTACATCAATGGTAGCGCCTTCGCCAGGTTTAATCGGTTGTTTTGGGAACGATGAAACTGTACATCCGCATGAAGTGCTGACATTTGCTATGATAAGCAACGATTTACCGGTGTTTTTAAATTTAAAGGAATAGGTAACTTGTTCGCCAGAAATAAGTTTGCCAAAATCGTGAAAATCCTTCTCGAAACTGATTATCGGCAAAGCGTACTTATCAACAGTGCCATTGGCAGTATTTGGGTTGGTAATAACACCGGCAGGCAATTCGGTACTTCCATTCCTGGATTTGCAAGAAAAGAAAATACCTGAAACAACTACAAAAAACAGAATTATTATAAAGTGCTTTTTCATTCAGATGCTTTGATTAAAAGGGTGCAAAGGTAACAATTCACAGCTTTGGGCTTACCCGATAGTTGAAATATCCCTTATTATATACACATTATAGTCGCCAAGATAAGCAAAGCCTGCATTCGCATACAGTGCTAGTGCCTTTGCATTTTCCTTGTGGACTTCAAGTTTTATTTGCATACCAAAGGATTTTGCCAGTTTCAAAGATGCATCTAACAAGCTATTTGCAAGCCCATTTCCTTGATAATCAGTATGAATGCCGAAATGGTGCAGGTAAGTTCGCCTTCCATCAACAGTAAGCCACGAAGTTCCGACAATGATATTTTTAGCGCTATCGATCATTAAAAGCAATTGGCCACCCATTTCGATAGTCCGCCGAATAATTTTCTCGTCATCGCCACGCTGTGCACCACCAAGCCCGAGTGTTTCCCATAAACGGATCATCTCGGAATAGTCGGAATCAATGTAGTTACGGATGGTAAAATTTGTGGTCATTTGGTTGTAATTGGTGGTCATTCGGTTGTCATTGGTGGTCATTCGTTGTCATTCAGTAGTCATTCGGTATTAAGGGGAATAATGTTCACTATTCGTTATTCACTATTCGTTGTTCACTCCATAAGCCCTCTGCCTGATTTTTTAATGATGCCTTTCTCTTTGTATTCGGTTATTAGCTTGTCGAGCAATCCATTGATGAATACTTTGCTTTTTGGTGAGCTGTATTCTTTCGATAGTTCGATATACTCGTTTAAAGTAACTTTTACAGGTATAGATGGGAATTCGATGAGTTCGGTAATGGCCATTTTTATGAGTATGGTATCCATTACGGCAATACGCTCTAAATCCCAGTTTGAGGCGCGTTCGCTAATTACTTTGTTCAAATCGGTGTTGTTTATCAACGTCTTACGATAGAGCTGTATCAGAAATTGCATGTCCTCGCTTCCATCGCTGTAGTTTTCGTCTTTTAGCAACGTTGGCAAGCCGGAGTATTCGTCGGCTGCTTCTTTATACCCTTTAATGGTTTTGTCAACCATCATGATTGCGGTATCAAAGTCTTCGGTCCAATAGATGTTTTTTTCGTCGAACAAACTCCTTAAATGATCCGATTCGGAGAATATGCGCATCACAACCAACGCAACAACTTGTTTTTCGTCGGCATAACTTACCTTGTCTTTATTCATGTACGAAATATACCCTTCGTCCTCACGCATTATATTGTAGATTTTCCGAATCATTTCCTCTTCGTCAACCCAATTTATTTTATATGAAGCATTACGTTTGAGGTAATCGCGGTTGTTTTCGAGCTGGGCAATAAAACGGTTTTGTATAAAACGCAGGTTTGGGTCAATATCTTCTTGGGTAGGAAGCTGTTTCAGCCTGTTTTCCTCAATCCGCCTGCGGGCAAAATCAGAAAGCTCGATGATAAGCGATAATTGGTAAATGTAAAGCTCGTACAGTTTTTCGAGACTCACAATGAGTTGTCTTTCGCCTGCGCTGATACTTTCAGGACCCTCCTGTTGAAAAGCGTAAACCGCTTGCATTACTTTTATCCGAAGAAACCTTCTGCTGAGCATAAAATGTAAATGAACCTTTAATGAATAAGGCTGCAAAGGTATGGAATTTGAGGAAATCTAAAGACCCGTTTTTAAAAAAGTGGGTGCCTTTACCACGAATTGTTTTAATAGGGTTCCGACCGCTTGCTCTTGTTTGGGTTTTGCACTTCTTATAAATAGAAAGTTTTTGCATTTTATATACCTTCGCATCAAATAACTGACAACAAATGCCCGACCCTTCCTGGCTTATCCGCACCGAATTGCTTATTGGAAACGACAAACTTACCGCTTTGCGCAAAAAGCATGTGCTTGTAGCCGGCTTGGGTGGTGTTGGTGCCATGGCTGCCGAACAGATTTGCCGCGCGGGCATTGGACAAATCACAATTATTGATGGCGACACCGTGCATACCAGCAACCGGAACCGGCAGTTGGCTGCATTGGCAAGCACCGAAGGGATTGCAAAAACCGAGGTAATAGCAAAACGGCTCCTCGATATTAATCCTGAACTGAAACTTACGGTGCTCAACGAGTATATCAATGACGGGCGTATTGCTGAAATACTGCAACCGGGCTTTGATTATGTTGTGGATGCCATTGATACGCTTTCGCCGAAAGTACTTTTGATGTATAATTGTGTGCAGTTAGGCATACCGGTTGTAAGCTCGATGGGCGCGGGCGGAAAATTGGACCCCATGCAAATTGCCGTTGCCGATATTGCCGAATCGCACACTTGCAAACTAGCATATTACATCCGCAAACGGCTGCATACCATGGGTGTGTGGAAAGGCATAAAAGTGGTTTTCTCGCCCGAAGTGGTGGATCGCAGTTCGGTCATTTTGCAACATGGCGAATCGAACAAAAAATCGAATGTGGGCACTATTTCATATATGCCGGCAGTGTTTGGATGTTATTGCGCCTCGGTAGTGGTGAGGGATTTGTTGGAGGGTTGAAAATGGTTTATAATGGTTCAAGGTTCAAAATGGTTCAATGTTGTTCAAATGTTTCATTGTTCAAATGTTGTTCAAGGTCCAATGTTGTTCAAGGTAGTTCTATTGTTCAAATGTTCTATTGTTCAAGGCAGTTCAAAATAGTTCAAAGTTCAAGATGGTTAAATGTTGCTTATAGTTCAATGTCGTTCGAAATAGTTCTATTGTTCAACTGTCACATTGTTCGATTATTCTTTTGTTCATTTTTCACCACAATTAATCAGTATATTAAATCGTAAAGACTTAATTTTGTATCTCACTAATAATTAGGCGTTTAAAAGTTATTATAGGACTATTGTTAGGAATGATTTGTTGGTAACCGTTACTTTCTGGTTACTTCTAATGGTTGTAAGTTGATTTATTGCTCACAAACCTCCGTTCCATCTTCTTTGATTATTACCGAGATGCGAAGATTTGCTTGGTGCAGGAACACCCTATATTGCTTGCTGTTATCAGTCACGGTATATACTTCGGCTTTATCACGCAAAGTATAAGCCGAATAATTTGAAGCCAGTACCGCAGTAACCGCAGTCGGCAAATCGCTTTTTTTTACTTCTACAAGTTCCAATTGCCATAAGCTATACCTTCCCCTTGAAGCGCAATTATGGAATAAACCTTTCGGTTGGTACCGATTTGGATATTTATTTGAACCAAAAGCTTAGTTTCAACCATGGTGCGGATACCGGCAGAGCTGATATCCACAAATTTGAATCTAAAGGAAATGTAACTGTTTTAATAACCTATTAATTTCTGCAGGAATCGAAAAACGCTGGAAATCATTCTCTTTTCAGGTACAGCCATCAATTAGCCTGAAAGCAAAAGATGTTTTTTATAACCGAAAGAAATGGGATTTGGTGTTGATTTTGGGGTGAAATACTGTTTTGGAAGGTAACCTTATTGCCAATGGGGATTATGTGATTTGTCTCTTTTTAGGCCAATTTTCATGTCAAAATAAGTTGATGGAAAACTAATGGTGGCTTTAACAGGATCAAATTTCTTATTTTTAATCAAAGGCACTAATTTAACTAAAAAGCGGTTTCAAGCCTTTTTATCCTGAACGGAATATCCTTTGTTAGACTATGATTCGGGTACTTGAAAAGTGCCAGTTATAAATATAATTTCGATTCTATTGAATAAACTTCAAATCCGATTTCCTAACTCGAAGTTCTGCAAATTACCAGAATCAGAGGCAAGATTAAAGTAGTTTCAAATGGCAAGTGGGTATCAGATTAGTTTTCTGACTACATTGATTCTCTATCAATTACAGTTTTATCAAACGCTTGGTTACAACCACTGAACTGTTGTGAATAATACGGATTAGGTATATACCGGATTTTAGGTTGTTCAGGTAAATTGTTTTGACAGATCCGGCCTTTTCAAAGCTCATTTCCCTTACAACAACTCGCCCAGTTGCGTCAAGTAATTCAACAACTGTGGCAATATCAGTTTCAAAATTAAATGTGATATTTACTTCATTCCCAACTGGATTGGGATAAATGCAGGTTACTGGCTGTGGTTCGCTTTCTTGGATCCCAACACAAAGTTCAACCAGCACATTGTATATTTGTGAAGTGCTGGAACAGTTATACACAGAGATTTCTTCCACATGGAGAGTTCCCGTTCCCGAATTGTTCCACAACACCTCCACATGAGGAGTTCCTGCGCCTGAAATAATGGTGCCTCCAACAACTGTCCAAATGTAGCTGTTTCCTGCATTGGCTGTAGTTTCATAACTGGTTGTCCAACCTGTACAAACGTTTTGCTGCCCGCTGATTACAGGTGCCGGTATGTCATTTACCGTAATTGAAAGAATTGGGGAAGCCTGGCTGATGCCACATTGGTTTTCGGCAGTTACTTTTAGCCCGGCTACACCTGTGAAAGTTGAAGACCAATTAATGGATACCTCAGTTCCATTAGGTTGAAGGGTTCCGGCATTGGACGGATTAAGAACCCAGTTGTAAGAAACTGCCGATGGGACATTGTAGGTATAATAGTTGTTCGACATCCCTTTGCAAACCTGTGCAGGACCAACAGGAATATCAGGCTGAACTGGGATTGTAACTAAAATAACATTCACTTGCCCAATCATTTGAGAGGTGCAAAAATCCGAAAAGGCAATTGAGGTGTAATTCCCTTCTTGTGTAATTGAATTCCAGGAGACTAGGTTGCCTGTCCCAGTTATAATTTGACCTGTTGCTGTTCCATTATGGTAAAGCTCATAATTTATTCCAGCCTCAGAGCCTGAAAGCGAAATGGTTACGCCTGTGTTTCCTTGGCAATAACTTCCACCTCCTTGCATCAGGAAAACTGCAGGCATCAAATACACATGGCATGAAAGTTCGCCCGACCACAAACTTGTGCCACAAATACCAGTCGCCTGAACTTTAACCGTATATGGTCCTGCATAGCCACCCGAAGGCGTAAATATTGCGGTGATTCCATTTCCTGAAATTGTTCCTGCGGAAGAAGGCGTAACAAGCCAAGTATAAGTTGATGCAAAATTAACAGTTTGGGTTGTATAGGTTACGCCCTGAATACCGCAAACAAGAGTGGTTCCGGTTGGAACAGTTGGTGCTGTAGGTATATCGCGTATCTCGATAAGATTGCTTTTAAAAAGTGTATCTGCTGCATTGGCATTCGAGATGACTAATCTGGTATCAAAAATGCCTGTTGAATTGTAGGTAATAAGCGGATTCTGCTGGGTTGATGTTGCAGGTGTTCCTCCTTCAAAAGTCCAGTTATAAGTTAGGTTGTTGCCAAACGAATTATTCGTATATTGTACCTGTTGTGCTTTGCAGGTCAGGGTAGGGGTGGCTGAAAATGCCGCCATCAGTTCACTGTTTATTATCCTCATGATTGAGTACTTTTGACTCGAAAATTCAGATATCTGGGTGTTGCCCGACAGGAGCATTTTTCCATCTGCCTGCAATGCAAGTCCATAACCGAAATCCTCCTTACTGGTACCTGCCACATCAATAGTAAGAACCCCAGTTAGATTAAAACTCTGATCGAGTGTGCCATCAGGCTTAATACTAAGTACAGCAAAATCTGTACTGCCGTTCTTCTTTGCATCGCCACTCAAAAGATATTTACCATTTGGCTGTGCAACTATATTGTACATATTATCAATATCGTTCATTGTATTTGCAACGGGATAAACGAACTTGCCGTTGTTGCCAAAAGTGTTGTCGGGCATACCATCAGCAGTAAGCCTTACCAAAGTAGCCGCATAACCAGTGGTAGCCGGGTAATAGCTGTGCCCGGCCAGTAATATTTTTCCATCAGCGTCTATTGTCATTCCTTTACATTCATCGGCAGTATTTGTGCCGGCAATATCAACCAGCGTAATACCGTTTGTGCCAAAAGTTGGGTCGTAGGATCCATTAGGAAGAAGCCTGATTGCCAAAAAGTCGGCAGGAAGGCCCGAATAACCGCCAACAATAATTTTTCCATCGGCTCTTACTGCTATGCCAAAGGCCCAATTGTTCAATATGGAAGGAGTTAAGGCTAATTTCCCATCATCAGAAAATGCAGGATCAAGTTGGCCGTTGGGAGTCAGTTTAATAACAGTAAGAGACTGGTTAATAGGATAACCGCCCGTGCGGACATTGCCACAGGCATAAATATTTCCAGCGGCATCTCCAGTAATGGCATACGCGTTATGGGGCATTGTTGGATCCAAAACACTTACCCATGTTTTTCCTCCTGTACCGAAGCCCGTATCTAACGAACCATTCGCTAATAGCCTGCATACCAGCATTGCATCCTCACCAGGAACTTCCTGTGTAAATCCGCAAATCACAATTTTGCCATCAGGTTGAATTAAGATTTCAGGTTCGAACCCACCTTGATAGCCCAGCACACCTAGATCGACAATTGAAGTTCCGGACGTTCCAAATGCATTATCAAAACTTCCATCTGCATTCATTCGAACCACGGCAAGTTTTACTTCACCTCCAAGGTACATGGCCGCGCCGGTCATTATTATTTTTCCATCGGGCTGTACGGCAACATTATCTCCAAAGCTCAAGGAATAATTTTGAATTGAAAAAATCTTCCGTCCGGTTCCGTTAAAAGTACTGTCGGGGATAGCTGGAGCCTGTGCCGAAGCCAATAGGCTGATCAGAAATAAGATGCAAAGTAGCGCGCTTTTCATATTAGATGGGTTGTTGTTTTTAATTGAATTTCAATGTCAGAACCTGTTTTTACAATACGTCCAGCATCATTGGAACTGAAATTGTTATTTGAGTCTTGTTTCAGTTTAAGTATGATTTTCCGTGAAGACTTATTTCTGCTTTCCAATGATTGCATTTGGATTTCCAGTGGCTTAAATCAGAATTGTATTGTTGAGATAATTACTCTATTGTTCAAACCGGAGTTCTTTGGGTCAAAAGTAGTGGACTTCTTCTGAATTATAAAATATTCATTGGCCATAAAATAAACTCTTATTTGATTATCTTTGCTTTCCCCCATGAAAATACCCCATAATAAGTGTTTCCTGGCAATTGCTTTTAAGCGAATTTCATCTAATGTCTTAAATAACATGAGTATGCAAAGACTCTTCTACATTTTCGTTTTATTCTTCCCTGCTTTTGTGTGTGCCCAACAAAATTACAAAATATCTCCTCCATTAAATTATATGTGGGCAAATATTGGGAATCCTGGTTTTTCGGCTGGTGAAGCATTATCGACTAACATCGCTTTTAATCAATTAGGTGAAGCATTCGTTGCTTTTCAGGATTATGGAAATGGCGGAAAAGCAACAGTTATGAAATTTAATGGCAACAGTTGGAAAAATGTTGGCACACCAGGTTTTTCTGCAGATTCGGCAATACATACCTGCTTGGCTCTAAGTTCTTTGGGGCAGCCCTATGTGGCCTATTCCGATGTTGGAAATTCACAAAAAGCTACTGTAATGAAATTTTCAGGAACCGTTTGGGAAAACGTGGGAAGTGCCGGGTTTTCGCCTTCGATTGCAAAAGATATCATTCTTTCATTTAGCCCTTCAGGGGAACCCTATGTTGCATTTAGGGATGTTGCCAATGATCTAAAAGCATCGGTTATGAAATATAATGGCAGTATTTGGGAAAATGTTGGCACACCTGGTTTTACTGCCGGCTTAGCGTATCATATAAGTTTTTCCTTCAGTTATACAGGGCAGCCATATATTGCTTTTCAAGATTATGGCAATCTCCAGAAAGCAACTGTTATGAGGTTTGATGGAACAAACTGGTTAAATGTCGGTCCAGCCGGTTTTACCACTGGTAAGGCAATATGCATTAGCCTTGCATTCGATTTGGCAGCAAAGCCATTTATTGCATTCAGCGATGAAAGCAATTCGTATAAGTTAACGGTTTTGGGTTTTGACAACACCAATTGGGTAAATGTTGGCTCACCTGGTTTTTCGGAAGGATTGATTGAATACACAAGCCTTGCCATCAATAAGGACAATAAGCTTTATGTGGCATTTGAGGATTATGGAGAAGAGGGAAAAGCTGTTTTGAAGAAATTCGACGGTTCTGAATGGGATATTGTAGGTTCCGATGGGTTTTCATCAGCCGAAGCAGATTTTATCGACCTCGATTTTAGCCCCGACGGACAACCTTGCGTTGTTTTCGAGGATTATGCAAATGCCGGAAAAGCCACAGTAATGAAATATGATTCTGTTTATGTAAGCACCAATGAACTGATGGAAGCTGGCTTTTATATTTATCCCAACCCGGCTAACAATGAAATATCTGTCGAAATGTCAGGGGAAATAAGGGGGAATAAACTGTCGATTTCAAATATTAACGGTCAGGTAATCAACACGTATCAAATAATAACCCCCAAGATAATACTTGACCTTAGCCATTTGCCTAATGGTGTGTATGTTTTGCGGTTCGTAAATGAAAAGAAGGCAATAACAAGAAAAATAATAAAGCAATAGTTACACCTAAAAGAAGAGTTGGATGCGATAACAAAGAGCAGAATTGAAGCAATGAATACCCAATTGAATGACATGAATATTCAATCTAAATCGTTTGCTCCTTCTACATGAGTGCCTAAGAAAGAACTTTCTGCATTTGAATATTCCTTTAGGGCAGAAAATGAACCTGATTATGAAAAGCGAAAAGCCATTTATCTCGAAGCATTGGAGAAATTTCCAAATACTGCATGGCTGAGGAATCGTTTTACCTATTTCTTACATATCGTAAAAAAGGATTATTCCAATTTGGAGGAATATTGACTCAAAGCCTTATCTATTGCACCTGAACATGCAAACAAGAATGGAAATTATGCCTGTTTTCTTTTAGTTAGGAATAGGACAAATGAAGCAACAAAGTATTTAGAAATAGCATTTCTTCTAAATAATAATGAGAAAATGATTTATTAGTTGAGTTATGGTTTTATAAATATGCACACTACCTTGAAGCGCTTGATGAATCGGAAAAAGCAACTGAGATGTTATTAAAAGATGGTGTTCGGTCTATTGGTTGGATTTTAGACCAAAACGTAGAAGTTGCACTAGAAAATGGACATCCTAATCCTGAAAAATTAAAAGAATTGGCAGAAAGAATCACAAAGACGGCAGATAAATGTTACAGCTAATAAACGGCATAAAACATTGATGTTTCAGTGATTAGGTTAGGTTTTGGCTCTTGTTAAATTTGGTAGCGGTCAATAAAGTCGCAACTGCGAAATGGCCAACATTATACCGCTTTATCAATTTCTGTAACCAACCCTTTCCATACAAATTTCTACTTCCTGTTTGCCTTTGCAGCATCCAGAAATGCTTTGATCAATGTCATTCGGACTGTTTTTGATTTTACATTTCTGCTTTTTAACGGAAAAGCACTGATGGCTGTATAATCCTACGGCGAAAAGCGATTCCAGTGCCGCGAAAAGCGATTCCAGTGCCGCGAAAAGCGATTCCAATGCCGCAAAAAGCGATTCCAGTGAAGCGAAAAGCGATTCCATTGCCGCGAAAAGCGATTCCAGTAAAGCAAAAAGCGATTCCAGTTCCGCAAAAAGTGATTCCAGTGAAGCGAAAAGCAATTCAATTGAAGCGAAAAGCAATTCAAGTGATGCAAAAAGTAATTCTTGAAATATAAAATACAATTCTATCAATTTTCAATACGATGGAATAATTGCAGGAAACAATATAACCACCATGGGTAATAATTATATTGGAATAAATTTCTATTCCATTTAATACGAATCATTTGCAACTGCTGCAAAATAATTTCGTTGTGTAGAATAGACTCAATGCATGTGTTAAATTGACAATAATTTTTTGTGTGTTGCTTATATTTCGGGAATAATTATACTAATTTTGTATAAACCAATTCATTTAACTCCATGAAAAAGCTGGCATTAACCCCAATTTTCCGGTTTTCGTTTGGCACCCTTATTGGGTTTGGCGAAAAAACGGGATCGCTCATGAGCCGCGACCAGGCCGAACTACTCACTTATGGCGTTACCGACGCCGACCGCAGCTTCGTGCTGCAAAAAACCGATGAACTTAAAAACATGCCCGCTGACGACGAATTCCTGGGCGTTGGCATGGAACGTACAACCACCAAGGACTCGATTGCCGACCGGCTCAGGGTCGAAATTCGCTCGTACATGATACGCGTTGCCGATGTTTATGGCGAAAACTCAGGGACTTACCGTAGGTTTGGCACTGCCGGGCTAAGCAAATTAACCGACAGCGACTTGTTGCTTTGCTGCAAGCGCGTGTTACGGCTGACTGGTACTTACTTTGATGCACTAAAAGACAAGGGCATTACCCAACAGATGGTAGAGAGTTTAACAAACTTTTGTTCGCAGTTTGACGATGCCCTTGGATTGAAAGAAGATGCCGATATGGATCGCGAAGTGGCTGCCGAGCAACGCATGGAATTAGCCAATGAGTTATATACCAAAATTAACCGGATATGCGGCTTTGGCAAGGATTACTGGTACACCCGCAGCGAAGCCAAATACAACGACTATGTAATTTACGACACCCCTTCGGGTGGGGTGAATTAATTATCGAATTATGAGAAAATATTTGCGTTCCATTAATTCGTTATATACAATTAATTGCTATACTTGCAGATCAATTTCTAAGAACGGCAAAGTATGGCTAATATCGAATGGGAAACACGTGCCAAAGA
>CAIRHD010000050.1 GCA_903878265.1 uncultured Bacteroidales bacterium
ACATTCGGATGGTTAGCTGTGGCATCCATAATCCTTTGTGCCGTTTCGGGTGCTTTGCTTGCCGTGCCTTACAATGTTGCGGATCCTTATCTTTCGGTTACCCGGTTTGTAACCGCCAATCCTGCTGCTTCGTTGTTAAGGAATATTCATTATTGGAGCGCGCAACTGTTTCTAATCCTGACGATTATACATATTGTCGACCATCTTTTTAAAGGCACCGAAAGCAATATCAAAAAGAAAAGCCTTTGGTTCAGGCTGACTTTATCCTTAATTTTTACCATTTATGTTATGCTTTCTGGGTTCATTCTCAAAGCGGATGGTGATAGTTTACAGGCGCAACGCATACTTTCGTCGCTTGTAGGAAGTTTGCCTTGGATTGGTTCTATTTTGCAGCAAACGTTCATCGGGACAGAAGGAAATTTTCAGGTTTTATACATTCAACATGCTGCCACTGCAACGGTGATACTTTTTGTGATCATTATGGAACATGCCCGCAGTTTAAAAGTCAGGCTTAGTACGTTGCTGGTAACTGTTGGCATAATTACCATTATCAGTTTTATTTTCCGTGCACCAATCAATGGGTTGAACGATGCCGTTATGAAAGGCCCATGGTATTTTGTCGGCTTGCAGGAATTGTTGCATTGGGTTTCCAATCCGCTTTTTATTGCAATGGCGATGATTTTACTTCTGGTTTTGTTTTATCTGATCCCTTGGGTAAGTCCATTGTATTCGAGGCTTATCAAGCAATTTTTTATCGTAATTATTGTTTTTTACGGTTTGCTTACTGTTGCCGGATTTTTCTTTCGTGGGCCGATGTGGCAATGGCAAATGCCGTGGGAGAGTGGGTACAAAACCCAATTGTTGTTTCAATCCGAAAAAATTAATTTTTTAGAATCCGATACACTGCAACTTTCAGCAATACAGGGACATGCTGAAGGCTGTGTTTCCTGTCACAGAGGAATGAGCGGTTTTTCGGAAGCCCATAAACCTGAGTTTATCGGATGTTTTTCATGCCACGGCGGCGATCCGTTTACGCTTGATAAATCGAAAGCTCACCGTACTATGTTTGCCGTTCCCGGCGATTTGTCCAACGCTGCCGAAGCCTGTGGGAATTCGGGTTGCCATCCAGGAATTGTGCCTCGCGTAAAGTCCTCGCTTATGTCAACCTTAAGCGGAATAATTAGTGTGGACAAATGGGTTTTTGGCGAAACGGATGATCTTGATTTAATTTCGCATGTAAACGATTTAGGAAACTCCGCTTCCGGTCAGCATTTAAGGAATCTGTGCGCTGGTTGCCATCTTGGAAACGAAAAAACAAAACCCGGCCCTGCTGCCTGGCTCGAAAGGGGAGGAGGCTGTCTTGCTTGTCATCTTACGTATGATGAAAAATCTTTATCTACGCTAAACCAATTGAAGAAAAGGCGAAAATCGGACACCACTTTGCCAATGTTTCATCCGGCATTGGATTTGAATATTACAAACGAAAAATGCAAGAGCTGCCATAGCCGCTCTGGTCGCATATCGATGAATTACGAAGGTTGGCACGAAACTGAATTGAAGCCGGAAAATGTCTATGGCAAACAAAATTACCAAGTTTTACCTGATGGACGCGTTTTTATAAAAATGCCTGCCGATATCCATCATGAGAAAGGGATGTTGTGTTTTGATTGCCATGGATCCTATGAATTGATGGGCGATGGGAAAAATTATTCGCATAAAGAAGAAGCGGTAAAAATTCAATGCAGTGATTGCCATGCAGCAAAGGCGAATATACAGAAGTTGCTTACGGAAACAGATCAGGAAACCCAGCTTATTTCTTGGTCGCGGAAGTTTGAAACTGAAAATGTAAGTGTTATCCTTACCCAAAAAGGAAGCTTGCCGCTTGTTAATACACGGGTCGGGAAGGATGGAACACTTTTGAGCATGATAAAAAAGGCCGGAACTGGCATTGTAATCATGAAACCTCCTGCCAAAGCCTGCACCGAAGGAATAGTCCACAACAGGTTAAGCTGTGAAGCCTGCCACACTGCCTGGGCACCGCAATGCATTGGATGCCACACTGCTTACGAAAGCCAAACCAAAGGCTTCGATATGCTAAAAAACAAGTCTGTTAATGGTACTTGGATTGAATATTCTACAGAGGGTTTGGCCGAATTACCAGTTCTTGGAATAAATTCCTCGGATAAAACAAAGAAAGATGGACAAATAAGTACATTCACGCCTGGTATGATAATGACCATTGATAAAGGCACGTTTAATAAAGGTGATAAAAGCGTTTTCCACAGGTTGTATGCACCTTCTTCAGCACATACGACGCAACGTCAGGGCCGAAGTTGTAAATCCTGTCATAACGAACCGCTGGCTATTGGGTTCGGCCGTGGAAAATTGTCGTTTTCCAAAGAAGGAAAATGGACTTTTGAAGCTGTTTATGAAAACAGCAAATACGATGGTTTGCCCGAGGATTCGTGGACAGTTTTTTTGCAAGAGCGTAAAGATCAGGCTGCAACACGCAAAAATATGAGGCCTTTTAATATTGAGGAACAAAAAAGGATTTTAAAGGTTGGGGCATGTTTAACTTGCCATGATGAAGCTTCGTTAGTTATGAAACGCAGTTTGGTCGATTTCGAGAAAGTGTTACAAACTAAAAGCAAGCGGTGCATTATGCCGGTTTGGTGAAAAGATGAATGGCGGCCAAAATGGAATTAATTGTTTTCGTTGTTTCCCTGCTCCCAACATAAATTAAACCTCCTTTAAATCATAAAATAACGAATCGAATAGAGTAATTTTACCAACGCAAAATTCTTTGTTTATGTCCTTTTCTAACCCCGATACATGTGTTTCATTTGTTCATGAACTTTCCTGCTTCGATTTGCTTACCGAAGAGGAAAAGGAGTTGGTAGATACCAGGTCGCTATTGGTCAATTATAAGAAAGGCGAAATGGTGTGCAAGCAGGGTTCGTTTGCTTCGCATATTATGTACCTCGAAAAAGGATTGGTTAAGATTTACCTGGAAGGAAACCCCAAAGACCTCATACTTACTGTTACCCCACAAAAAAATTTAATGGGGCTTCAGGCACTTTACGAAGGCAATTCCACTTTCCTTTATAGCATAAGCACTTACACCGATTCGGTTGTACGGTTGATTGATGTACAGATATTTAAACAATTGCTTAAACAAAATCCGCATTTCGCATACCGGATTATCAATATACTAAACGAAAGCACCTCGCAGTCGTATGGACGCTTTTTTAGCCTTACCCAGAAGCAATTGCATGGCAGGTTGGCAGATATTTTGCTCTGCCTTTCGCGGAAAATATTTAAATCCGAATCTTTCGAGTTGCCCTTGTCGCGTAGCGATTTAAGCGATCTTACCAGCATGTCGACCGAAAGCGTGATACGGATAATGAAGGATTTTAAAGACGATAAAATTATTGATATCAACAACAAATCAATTTCCTTGCTCGACATACCGCGGCTTGATAATATCAGTGCCAAAGGTTGAGGAAATGGCTTGATTAGCTGGATTTAGGAAAATAATAAGGGCAAGACTGATTAATTGCAGTTTTGCCTTTTGTGTTTTATAGCCAATAAAAAATACGGATTATCCAAATTTTGTTTAATCGGCAGTTGGGTAAAAAACTATAATAAAGCAATGTTTGCTTAAACGACAAATGCAATGGCCTGTAACCTATAATGGATTTGTTGATCGTGATACAATTATATTTGACCCTGAAGGTCGGATTCTCCTAGTCTCTTCTACCTTTTGTCTCCATATTTGTGACCACAGCAAGCATCTTCGCGATCTTCGAAAGTGATTATCAATTTTTTGCCGTGATGCTTTTTCTTTACTACAATCTTTTTCATTTCGCCGAAAGGCATAAACGCATCGAGGCCATATTCCTTCATCATGCCTTTCATCATTTGTTCGCACATCGGCCCCTGGAAATGCCCATGCCCATCAGGCATTTCATTGTCAAATTCCATATCCTCGTCAATTGATTCCAAACCCTGTAAATCAGGTTTGCCCTTTAGAATAATGATTTGGCCATCAGCCATCATAACGGTATCGGCCTTATTGCTTGCATCTTCGGAATAAGTGATCGATTTTGAGCCTGGTTTAACGATTACAATTTTTTTAACAACATGCTTGCCTTCGTCCATTTGTTTGTCGTTAACGCCTTTTTTCAATAAGAATGCATCAGCATCAAAATCAGTGTCGGTAACAACTGTAGTATCAATAACAGTTATTGTACCATCATCGTCCTTAGTAACATGCATAGTGATGGTCTTTTTCTTTTGAGGCTCGTTTTCGGTTTTCGCCTGTGCGAAACAATTACTGGTAAGTAGCGTGAAACTTAAAAGACAAAATGATAGAAGTAAGTACTTGTGTGCGGTTTTGGTTTTCATAAGACTGTTTTTTAAAATTGTTTACAGAAAAAAATCAATCCAAAAGTAAGGAAGAAATAGTTCCAAGTTCAAACTAATTGGTTAAATATTGTTAATATGCATTTAATATCAGGTAGTTAAAAACATGTTCCAGAATATTTGGACACCACAAGATGCTTATTTCTTTTTAATACTTTTGATGTTCACAGTTTTGCAGATGAAAAGCCCAAAAGCCCAGTTGAACCTTTATTATTTCCAAAACCTAAACCAGTATTCAGGGCTGTTTCATTTTGTTACAACACGTTCGGGAGGCGTAAGCGAAACTCCATACAATTCATTAAACCTCGGCTTGCATACAGCCGACAATCCTGAACATGTTTTACAAAACAGGGCATTGTTAGCCAATAAAATCGGCATTGATGGTGAAAAAATTCTGTACGCCAGCCAGGTTCATAGTGGCAATGTTAAAATAATTGATGAGGAAGCAATTGCAAACGGCGTGCTGGCAAATTGTCCCGAAACCGATGCCATGCTTACCAATATTCCCGGTATTTGCCTAATGGTAATGGTTGCCGATTGTGTACCTATAGTATTGTTTGATCCGGTTCAAGTTGTAATTGCCGTTATCCATGCCGGTTGGCGCGGTACTGTGCAAAATATTGTATCGAATACTGTTGGTGCAATGATAGAACGATATGGATCGGATCCGGCTGATATTATTGCAGCAATAGGACCTTCAATCGGGCCATGTTGCTACGAAGTAGGGGAGGAGGTAAAAGCTAAAGTTGAAAGCAGTTTTGGCTCGACCGAAGGCTGTCTTATAAAACAAATAGATTCAGGAAAATACCACTTCGACCTCTGGTTTGCAAATCATAAACAGCTTATCAGCAATGGCTTGAAAGGTGTAAATGTCGAAACGGCGAGTTTATGTACCAAATGCAAGCCCGATGTTTTTTATTCGTCGCGGGCATCTAATGGGCTTACAGGTAGGTTTGCAGCCGGGTTATGCATTTTGTAATCTAAAGGTTAAAAAATTAATGTGCTTGTATCTGCCATAAAATGGTTTTACCCAAAAGTAATTGCGTCCAAATTTTCCGAAAATGATTTTAAACAAGCAAGGAAGTGCTTGAAACAAAAAAAGGCAGCCATTACAACTACCATTCCATGCGGTTTTCTGTCCCGATTTTCATTTGGCACCACCTACCTCGAAATGCTGATTTGGTGAACACGCAAAAAAAGGGAAATGTAGCACTTCCCCAAAACCTAATCCCCAAAACCTAACCCCTATTTAAAAAGGCAAATCATCCTCAACAGGGCTTGCGTTGAACGATGCAGTCGGTTCGGTAGTGATTTGTGGCGTGGATGTGTACGCGCTTGCGGCAGGGGCTGCAGCACCTTGTTTTTCAACGCGCCAAGCTTTGGCTTCTGTAAACCAGCGGCCATTGTATTCGCGGCTTTCGAGATCAAAAGAAACCTTTGCTGTTTCGCCAGTTACCAGGTTGGCTTGATCGATTTTTTCGCCCCATAATGACATGCATACTTTTTTAGGGTACTGTCCTTCAGCAACTTCGATAACAAATTCCTGTTTGCGCCATTCGCCATTTTTGCCTTGCCCAGTTACCAAAGGTAACAAAAGAGCTATTTTTCCAATAAGTTCCATAATAAGTTGTTATAGTTTTATGGTGCGAAAATAGGATAATTATCAGTATTGGGAGGTTGTTGTTTATAATTATTTTTTGCCAAACTTTGCTAAAAGTGTTTTTTCGGCCAGCGCATTGCACATTTGCCAAAATTGATAATTTGCACAGCGTATCCGGGTTTAACCTATATCCGCAAAATCTTGTTTAAGGTAGCTCGAACCTGGAAGGGAAATTGCATTTTTAACGAAAAGCTTAGTAATACCGGCCACCTATTTGTACCAATTTTCTGTAATGGTTCTTTCCATCGGCAAGCATTTTCAAAATCAGAATACGGTTGCGACTATCCGGTAATGAAATTGTAATTGGTTGGAGCGTTTTCTGTTCAAAGTTATAACAAGCCAAAGATTTTCCTGAAAAATCGAGTATTTCAATTCGTTCAACCGGTTTTTCGGCGGAAAAAGAGAAGCTGTCGGTGAATGGGTTTGGAAAAATATTTATTGGAAATTCTGATTGCTCAGGGATGCTTTTATCATCAACAACCATAATTATCAACGAATCAACCGTTGAACAACTTTCATTAAAAACTCTGCACCACACCAAATTGTTTCCAGAGATAAGTTCTGAGCCATTGATGTTTATAGCATTAATCATATCGCCTGTTGACCAAAAGTATTTTGTATATCCTTGAGGCACTGTTAATTCAAAAGTATGGCTCTGCTTTAATATTATGGTGTCGTTGCCAAGGTAAATTTTCGGACTGGGAAGCACCGTCACAGTGAGGGAATCGGATAGTTGGCAACAATTCAAATCGCTGACGGTGAGTGTATATTTGCCGCTTTTTGCTACCATCAATTCGTTTTTATTGGAGAGGCCATTGTTCCAATTGTAGTAATCCCATTCCAACGGGCCTTTTAAAAGTATGGAATCGCAAACAGTGGCATCGGGGCCTAAATCCAATGTTTTGTTGCTTATATTTAAGTAGGCAATAAGCAAATCGGAATTGGATCCCGAATTAAAGTGCGAAACAATTGTATCGTTGCCATAAATGGCTTTACCCTGAAAATTGCCTGCAATCAGTATGTTGTTGCAATTGTCGAATCCAAAACCAGATAATTTTGAATCGGAAGTTGTATTTGTTTCCATTAACATAATCCTTTCGCCATTAGCATTATAGCTTGCAATAAGGTTATCGTAAATCCCATTTTTATGGTAAATAACCGTATCGCTGAAATAGATATAATACGAAAATGGGAAGGCGACAAACAAGGTGTCGGATAAAAGCCTGAGATTGATTTCGGGAAAAGTGGTAGGCTGATCGATCCCCAAAAGTGTTTGGTACCAGGAAAGCTGCCGCTGGGCATCGAGTTTGCCAATTACCCTTTGGGCTGAATATGGACATGCAATAGTATCGGAGCCAAAAATCAAAGGGGCGGTAACAAAGCAATCGAAATATAACCCGCGTTGGTTGTCGGCTGCATCAATATTGAGTGCTCCGGGTAAGTTTGTCGGAACCACTGAAACTTCAACAAGCGAATCCTTGTTGTTCAAACCCAATATCAGATTCTGGTAGAGGTAGGCGGAGGTAAATGATGGTATATTGTATGGGATGCCGTCAAAAAACACAGTATCATTATTTGTGCAGCCTATTATATAAAGATCCTCGTTTTTAGCTACCACCATTGAGACTGGCCAATAATCATAACCTATAATTTCTTTCATTGTTGTCCGGTAAAGCAATAATTCTGGACTAAAATGAGGGTAACTAATTGATTATTAATCGCATTTTTTTTCTTTTTCAAAAGTAAGCCCCCTGCTTATCTGGGAACAGTGAGTTTTGATAATTCAATTTATTTTC
>CAIRHD010000051.1 GCA_903878265.1 uncultured Bacteroidales bacterium
ACCAGTATAACCTCCAATATCAGAAAACGGTGTTGAGCGCTTTTGCGGAAGTCGATAATTCGCTGGCAACGCTCCGACTCAACAAACAGGCTTATGAAGCCTATAAAACAGCACTTGATGCTGCTACCAAGGCATACAAACTAACCGAAGCCCGTTATTACGACGGTTATACCAATTACTTGGAACTGCTCATCCAACAGGATAACCTGTTTGCCGCCGAATTCAACGAGTCTTCATCGCAGACCCAACAAAACATTGCAGTTGTAAATTTGTTTAAAGCTCTTGGCGGAGGCTGGAATGTAAAATAAGATGGTTTAAGTTGAAACCACCCCATTTTTTTGTCCTTTGAAAATTCTTATGCCACCATTGCGAACAATTTAATCAACCAAAACCAAAAACCATGAAGAATAGAATAGTTTTTCTTACATCATTTTTGCTCACGTTAGCATTTTCAACTTTAGCACAGAGCGTTGAACTTACCCCTATTGCGGGCTATACTTTCCGTAGTACGGTAAATATTACTAATGGACAAGCCCGGATTAACGATGGTTTCACCTATGGCGGCGCTCTCACTATTGCTGCCAGCAAATATAACGCCATCGAAATTTCCTATTACCGGTACGAAACCACCGCCGAAGCTTCGTCGCGTCTCTCCAGTTTCTCCTTTAAAACCGATCAGGTTGCTGTTAACTATATTTTTATTGGCGGCCAACGCCTAATTCCGGCATCCGACAAGGTAACCGGCTTTACTGGCTGCAATGTAGGTGTGGGTTGGTTAGGCTCAAAAGATGATGCTTTCAACACCATCACCAAATTTGCTTTAGGCTTCGACTTAGGCGTAAAAATTATGGCCAGCAAAAAAGTTGGGATACGGTTACAGACAAACCTAGCCCTTCCTATTACAGATGCAGGTGGCAGTGTTTATTTTGGCTCAGGAGGCTCTGGCGTAGGTTTAACAGGTTATGTCCCAATCTGGTCCTTTGGCTTTAGCGGTGGATTAATTTTCAAAATTAAATAACCACATGAAGTACATAATAATAGCATTGCTGATGCTGATATGCATCACAGCTTGTACGCCACCACAACAGATATTGGGTTCATGGGTGAACCACGAAGCTTTGCCGAAAGTCCCATATAAATCCATTTTTGTACTTGCGTTAACGCAGAATATCAGTGCCAAGCTCACGGTCGAAAACGAACTGGCAAAAGCAATTGCCGCCCGTGGGCAAAAAGCCGTGAGGAGTAGCGATATCCTTATGCCGAATCTAAAGTCGGAGGACGAAGGCTCCAGGGAATTGTTGGCAAAAGTGATAAAAGATGCAGGCTGCGATGCTGTTATGACGGTTGCTCTGCTTGATGTAAAATCCGAAGAACGCCTTGAGAAAGGCGTAACCTATTATCCGCTAAAGCACAGTTATTATGGTAGTTATAACCGCTATGCTTTTTATTACTTCGAAGAAGTCTCAGAACCGGATTACTACATTACCGACAATACCTACTATATAGAAGGCAACTTCTACGACCTGGCCAAAAATCAGCTTTTATGGTCGGTTCAATCTGATTCGTATAACCCAACAAGCCTCGAGAGCTGGATTCATGGTTACAGCAAACTCTTGATCAAGCACCTTAAAAAAGAAGGTTTGGTAAAGAAATAACACACTTTGGTTTTGTAAACTATTGTTGGGTTTTAAACTGAAAATACATTTAAACAATTAATACAAATAAATTTATGAAAAAACAGCTTATCCATTTCGCCATTGCCAGCCTGTTGCTTGTCCTTGTTAGTTCCTGCGGATCTACGTGCAAAATGGCCAACAAGAAAGCGCTTTCCTCCAATCCCTGGGAACTTAAAACAATAAAAGGCAGTTCCTTGGACGCAAAGGAGTTCGTTACAGGAACGCCATTTTTACTCTTTCAGAATAAAGGCAAACTTTTGGGTTCCACCGGATGCAACAATATGAGTGGTAATTTCACACTTAAGAAAGCCTGTCTGCAACTCGAACCGGGCGCAATAACCCGAATGGCTTGTCAGGGCAACGGCGAGGCTATTTTCCTCGATGCCATGAAACAGGTAAAAAACATGAAAGTGGACGCCGATAAGCTTACCTTACTCGATGGCAATAAGGAAGTTATGACATTTGTAGCCAAGAAATAACTTTTATGCAGTTGTCAGTTTCTGATTTAGTGCATTTAAATGGTTTTGACACTGGTTTTGTTTAGCAGATTGATCTTTCTTGATGTGGGAAGATATTAGGGCAATAAAAATCCTTTCAAAAACAATTGTCTCTTGGGTACAAATTCCTTGAGTTCACTCCGGTAACCCTAAAATAAAGAAAACCACTAAACCACTATGACACAAAGGTTCATAAGGCATTGTTAATATCATAATAAACTTTATGCCACTTAAAAGCTTTGTGCCACTTCGGCAGGCTTAGTGTAACGCTTTGTGGCGAAAATAGACTTATCGCAGTGGGTTCACCTTTTATAAAATCAAATATATTTCCTTGCGTGATCCTTGATTAGTGAATTGCATCTCTCATCAGGGATCATTAACAAGATGTATGTAGGGTGAATAGCCGCAATTGTTTGGAAGGTAGTCGATTAATTCTGAAATATATTCAGTTGGCTATGTTTATTAATCTGTTATGAGCAAGACTGTAAAAGATTTCAATGAAGGTGACAGTTGTATGATAAGAAATTTTTGGGAATTTGACGGGAAAAGAATACTGGAAATTTATAAAATGGGGATTGATACCAGAAATGCAACTTTTGAAACCACTGTTCCCGCTTGGGCTGAATGGGATTCAAAGCATCTTGAACATTCGAGGTTTGTGTATGTAGAGAATGACAAAATATTAGGATGGACGGCTTTGTCTCCTGTTTCTCCGCGAAAAGTTTATGTAGGTGTAGCTGAAGTTAGCGTGTATGTTGACATGAATGTTCTTGGAAAAGGTATCGGTTCAAAGCTTTTGGACAGAGTTATAATTTCATCTGAGTTGCATGGAATCTGGACATTACAATCAAGCGTTTTTCCCGAAAATGCGGCAACACTAAAACTCCATGACAAATTTGGATTTAGGATTATTGGTACAAGAGAGAAAATTGCACAACTTGACGGTAAATGGAGGGATACCGTATTATTGGAGCGGCGCAGTAAAAACACAGGGATTTGAGATAACTCACACAGAAAAAATTGAGTACACACAAGGTAATACTTTAGCGCATCACATCGAAAATAAAAAAAAGTGGATTTGCAGTTTATTAAAAAGATGCACGCCGATTTAGGTTTATATTTAAACCGACAATTATTTGATTCACAACCACCTACATTTTTATCTGTAATTGAAAGCCAAAATTAACGTTTCATCATCCACAAAAAAATAACCATGAACCTGAAAATTGGAGATAGTGTTATTGTTAAAGCCGGAATAAAAGAGCCTGATACAGAGAGTTTTGAAATTGGGGGATGGCAAGGTCGTGTTATAGCAATAGTTCTTGCGTTCGACAAATTAAACACTTTAGTTACAATAGAATGGGATTCGCTGACTTTGAAGCAAATACCGGGTGAATTTATTCATCAATCGGAAATTGACGGTTATGATTGGCAGGTTATGGACTTATATGAAACGGATGTAGAAATATCTTTTGAAAGGGATAAGCAGGGTAATGTGAAAAAGGAACAGGATTTACTGTCTGATAAAAACTACTGGCCTTCTTATGGAGATGAAGGGGTTAGGATTGAGAAAGTCCTCGATGGTGTAAACCCCAAAGACGAAATGGAATGTTTGCAAAAATGGGTTGACCATCTTGAAAAAGCACTGACTTTTCCAGTTGAAGCAATAGTAAAAGAATCAGAGAGTTATGGGCTTGTTAGATATGGCGATAAAGTTCTGATTAAGTCTCTTCCTCATATTGTTGACTTATACGGAGTAATAGCCGCAATAAAGCTAAAAGGGAAAATATTTCAATTCCCTCTTTGCGATTTGCAGGTTGTGGATAAAAGAGTGGCAGATTTTCAACTAATTGAAGACTATAGGTTCTGGTTTGCAAACAGATAAAATGAACGGTTGTCGTAAAAGTTTTTGGCACAAACTGGTAATTGTAAACTGTTGTTTACTTATCTTTATCCCATATTTGAATTGCTTGTGAGCGGTATTCCTGTTGGAACTGGAGTAAGCTCAAATGAATTTTAAAGTACAGATGTTGAACAGATTGATAAATACTAGAGAACCCTGCAAACAAAAATTATTAGATCTGCATCAAGTAGCAAGAGTTAGTTCTAATTCAAAAAAAACCACATTCTATGAAAGCTGGAAAGATACTGATTCTCCTTATTGTTTTGCTAAGTCTGAACACAAGTGCACAACAAAAACCATTACTCGATTCCATTAATTTTTATGGTAGCCTCCTTGCCGATTTGGCAATTTATAACCACGCAATCGAAATGCAAAATAACGGGTCCCGTTTCGGCGTCAATCTCGAACGTCATGTTATTGGTGGTTTTATTGCTACAGCTAAAGTAGAACTTGGTATAAACCTTTTGAAAAACAACAACTCATTTAAATCGGATGCTGCAACAGCCGATAATCCAAAGGCATACCTGGTCGAAACCGCGAAACCCATTACAACCCGACTGGGATATATCGGTTTTAAAAGCACTAAATGGGGGACCTTGCGCATCGGCAAACAATGGGGCGTATATTACGACGTATCATCTTATACCGATAATTTCAATGTTTTTGGTGGATCGGCTTCTGGTACTTACAACACATCTACCGATGGCGGCGGTGAAGGAACTGGCAGGGCTGAAAGTGCAATATCCTACCACAAAACAATCCGCAACTTATCAATGGGAATCCAAGCTCAGTTCCCGCTGCATACATTTAATTGTGGCGGAAGCCTGATGTATAAACTCCCCAAAGGTTTTACTGTTGGTGCAGCTTATAACTATTACGAAATCCCTAAAAGCCTGAAACTGGCGGTTGCAAATTCCAAGAATGTTGCCCACTCGGCTGTAGGTTTGCTGATGTATAATTCGCAAAATACCATGCTCGCCTTTACGTTTGCCTATAACCAATCGGAGTCGCAATATCCAACCGATTCCACTATAATCGGGTTTGCCGCTTATGGGGTGGAATTTTATGCTCACCATTACTTCACAAAAAAGTTATTGGCTTTAACAGGTTTTAACTACCTAATTCCTGACGGAACCTATATTTCGCTTCCCGAAGAATTTAAAATATTTACCATTATGGTCGGGGCTGCTTATGCAATAGTGCCAGACCTGTTTTGCTATTCCGAATTTCAAATTAACAACGGAATTTTGATAGCAGGTAAAAAAGGCATTAATGTGTTCGCCGTTGGTCTAAGGTATAACTTCAGTTTCGGGCGGGGCAACTGGATAAAATACTGAAGTTCTGATTAGTCAGAATTAATTGCTCACATAAAATATAAGAAAAGTTCTTCAACTTCAGACAAAGAATTGTTTGCATTTAGCTGACGAAAGACAAAATCATTATACCGAATAGTCAAAAAGTTATCCCCAATTCCCAAAATCAACAGTCCAAACTCCCAAAAAAACATAAAAAACACTTTTAAATCATCAAGCTTACAAGCATAAAAGGAGCATTAAGCCACAGCATTATTGATTTCTGGCAATAATGGTTTTCAATTGCTCTTTCGGCGATTACACATATACACTGTTTCACATATCAAAAATTAGACTATATTTGCGGCATACAAAAACCTTTAGCTGAACAAGTTTTCACACAATCTGTTTGATTTATAGCTTTTTGTATCAATTTTCTCACTTGTGAATTACCGAATTTGTATAAATGGAGCGAAAACCAATTAAAAAAGTACTGATTGCCAACCGTGGCGAAATTGCAGTACGCATAATACGTTCGTGCCGCGAAATGGGCATACACACAGTAGCCGTTTTTTCTGATGCCGACCGCACTTCCATGCATGTCCGCTATGCCGGGGAGGCTTACCATATTGGCCCATCACCATCAGTAGACAGCTATCTGAGGATTGATAAAATACTTGAAGTTGCAAAACAATCCGGAGCCGATGCCATTCATCCCGGTTATGGTTTCCTTTCGGAAAATGCCGAATTTTCGCGCCGCTGCCAGGAGGAAGGAATTATTTTTATTGGCCC
>CAIRHD010000052.1 GCA_903878265.1 uncultured Bacteroidales bacterium
GCCGAAGTTATGGTTTGTATGTTTGGCCCAACCAGCGATGAATACGGATTTCTCCACAAAGGGACACGTGTAAGGAAAATGCACTCTTCGTACCGCTCAACCTTTCGTACCATTGGCGATACACCTCTGGCAACAATCACCCGCAAAGGCTTAAAACCAATCAAGGAAACATATAACCACCGCCGCAAGGATCGTAAAGTGACCATACTGCCTTACTTTGAGGAAAAAGTTTCGATTGTTTACTATTACCCAAACATGCAACCCGATATTATTGACTCGCTTGTTGAACATGGATATAAAGGCATTGTGATTGCCGGTACCGGTTTGGGACATGTGAACAAACCATTGTATCCGGCAATTGAAAGGGCGGCAAAAGCAGGTGTTGCTATTTATATGACCGTTCAAACCTTGTGGGGTTACGTTCACATGTTTGTGTACGATACAGGCCGCGACCTTATGGCGAAAGGCGTTATCCCAGCTGAAAATATGCTGCCTGAAGTAGCTTATATCAAACTGGGTTGGGCTTTAGGACAAACAAGTGATTTGGAAGAAGTTAAGCGACTGATGCTCACCCCGATAAATGACGAAACCACTCCGCGTGAACCGTACAACGGCTATCTGATTTATCAGGGCGGTGTTACAGAAGTAGAGGATTTTATAAGGAAAGTGCATAAGTAGAAACTTTATCCAATCTCTGTCGGTTTCAGTAACTCATACAAAGTACCTCCGACTTGGGTTTTCGTGTCATACTTTATTGATTTCAATCCTGTCAACAATAGCATCGATTTGAATATCAATAGCTTGAGCAAATTCTATATAGCTTACTGGTTGTATGCGATTCATGTAAAACAAAAGCATTCCGGCTGTAACATAGTTCAATTCGGCCTTTGCTTTCGCAATTTCGTTCTCCTGTAAATTAAATTCTTTCCGGCAAAAGCCCCATTCTTCGGCAGTCAACCTGTCGAGAAATGTAAAAATGAGGTTGGCTGTAGGTTGTTTTTGCCCGATATCGCCTAATTTCTCGATGAAGAATAAATTAAAAACACTTGGGTATTGAACAAAATAGGCCATGTAAGCTTTTGTGATAGCTTTTATTTTTTCAGGTCCACTCGGAATTCCATTCACTTTTTGGGTGATTTCAGCAGCGCATTCCTTCTGAAAATCTTCAACACACAGGAAAACCAATTCCTTTACATCTTTAAAATAGTTGTATAAAGTGGCAAACGAATATCCTGCCTGTTGGGCTATGTTCCTTACATTTAAGCTTTTTAACCCTTCACCTTTCAGCAACTCCTTTGTAGCCTGCATAAAATACCCTTTCATGAGTTGCTCTTGTATCTCTTTGTTGTTCATTTTTAGAGTAGCTTTAATGATTAACCATGAAAATTTAATGAACATTATTAATTATTTTTAATAATGTTCATTTATTTAACACTATTATGCTTTTAAAATTTCAAACTTTTAGCAATTGCAAAGTGTTTATTATTTAATCAATTGATTTTAAGTAAGAAATAGTGTCCTCATCAATCGTATCTTACTGGAAAAAGAATTCCTTGAAGCAATAAAACAATCAATCGCCAACTGCTAAATAACCAGAAACATCCATGTCATACACAAACCAGTTAATCAACGAAACCAGCCCTTACCTATTACAACATGCACATAATCCTGTGGATTGGATTCCTTACAAAACTGAAGCTTTCGAAAGGGCTAAACTGGAAAATAAACCCATTTTGATCAGTATCGGATATTCGGCCTGCCATTGGTGCCATGTTATGGAGCACGAAACTTTTGAAGATGAAGGCATTGCAAAAATAATGAACGATAATTTTATCTGTATTAAAGTGGATAGGGAGGAGCATCCAGACGTAGACCATGTGTATATGGATGCTGTGCAGCAGATTCATGGAAATGGAGGCTGGCCATTAAACTGTTTCGCTTTGCCTGATGGGAAGCCGTTTTGGGGAGGCACGTATTTTAAGCCTGAACAGTGGAAACTACTACTGACAAACATAACGCATTTGTTCAGAAACAAATATGCAGACCTGGAAGCACAGGCTTCAGAAATAGTTGAAGGTGTGGCCAGACAAAACTATCTGCTAAACGTGGAGATTGCAGAGACTATAGGTGCGTTAGATTTTTATGCCATTTACAAAAAATTGCACAATGCTTTTGATACCGAAAAAGGCGGGATGCGTGGTGCCCCAAAATTTCCAATGCCGGTGGTTTTGGATTTCCTATTGAAATATTCCAAAACTGAAAAGGATCCCGAAGCCCTAAAAAAAGTTGAATTGACCTTGCAGAAAATGGCTCAGGGTGGGATTTACGACCAGGTTGGCGGTGGTTTTGCGCGTTATTCTACCGATAGTGATTGGAAAGTCCCCCATTTTGAAAAAATGCTTTATGATAATGCCCAGCTAATAAGCCTTTATGCCGCAGCATATCAGGAAACGGGGAACTTTTTGTATAAAAGTGTAATTGAACAAACCTGTGAATTTATAAACCGTGAAATGATTTCGCCCGAAGGTGTATATTTTTCTGCGCTTGATGCGGATAGCGAAGGTGAGGAAGGATTGTTTTACACCTGGACGACAGCCGAATTTAACGAAACGCTTGGCCATTATGCCGCTTTGGCGGGGGAATATTATGGAGTTGGGGCATCGGGTTTATGGGAAAACGACCGGAATATCCTACTACGTCCTGAAAGTGATGAATTATTTGCTCAGCAGCATTTCCTTTCGATGGAAGAGTTGGCATCCCTCACAGGTTTTTGCCGACAGCAATTGCTCAAAACACGCTCTCTCAGGGTTCGTCCGGGTTTGGACGATAAAATGCTGGTTTCCTGGAATTCGCTGCTTATCAGTGCTTTGATTGACGCTTCTATTGCATTGGACAGGAAGGATTACCTCCAATCAGCTTTGCAAACTGTTAATTTTATTGTCCACAACTTGAAACGCCTGGAAGGAGGGCTTTTTCATACATGGAAAAATGGAAAAGCTCAGATTGAAGCATTTCTGGATGATTACGCATTCACCTGCGAAGCCTTTTTAAAACTCTACTCCGTTACTACCGATATAACATGGCTGGATGAAACCGAAAAACTGGTATCGTTTGTAATAGAACATTTCCATGATTCCCATTCCGGATTTTTCTGGTATTCGCAAAATACAGACAAACAAGTCTTTGCACGGAAAATCGAAATTTACGATGGTGTAATCCCATCAGCTAATTCGGCAATGGCAACTGTCTTGAATAATCTGGGTATTTTCCTTCACAACGATGATTTCCTTGAAAAATCCAGGCTTATGCTTTTGTCAATGGAAAGCAAAGTCCAACAACAGCCTTCTGCTTACAGCAATTGGGCAAAGCTGGCTTTAGCTTGCCGAAAAGAACAAAAAGTAATTGCTGTTGTCGGTCCTGAAGCTGTTTCAGTTATCCGGAAATTGAAAAAAGAAAAAATAAATATGGAACTCATTTTTGGCAGCACTATCAAAAGTGACTCACCCTATTTTAAAAATCGTTTTATTGAAGGTAAAACACTTATTTATGTATGCGTTGGGTCACATTGCCTTTTGCCCGTTGATACGGTGGAAGAAGTTGTTGGGTTATTTGTTAACTAATGTTGGATGTTTGATGTGGGATGTTCGATGTGGGATGTTCGATGTGGGATCTGGCAAACTTGAGAATTGGTATTGGAAAGTGGATAATCGAATTTTTCAAGACCCATTAACCATTAACTATTTTCCATTAACCATTGTCCATAAGGACATAGAATTCGAAAAAATAAATACCCGGATAAAATGAGAATAGTTGAAGAATATATAGACTCAGCAATTGATCTGATTGAGGTCAAATTGGCAAACTATATCGGTGATTATGCAATACGAGTGTTTTTTAATGATGGGTCAAACCGATTGGTTGATTTTAAGCCGTTTTTAGAAGCATCTCTTCACCCCTCAATCTATAAATATTTAGACGAGACCTTGTTCACACAATTCAAAATTATTGATGGCAATTTGAATTGGAACGATTACGATATGATTTTCCCGGTGGGTGATTTGTATAAAGGGAAAATTTAGACTTTTAAAGAATTGGATTGAAAGGGTCAACCCAATAAGGATCCACCAGTTGTTTAATTTGAAACCCAGGCTGCCAAAACAACAATTTGTGCCGCATACATCTGTAAAGGAGAAGCGCACCAACGGTTTTTTTTATGTAAATTTGCATAAAATATAAGCTATGAAAACAATTAGTGTGTCAATTTCTGATTTGGAGTACAACCGATTTGGAATTAAAACCGACAAATTATCTTTTACCGAATTTGTTGATATTGTAAATAAAGAGATTTCGAAACAAGCCCTTGCCAAGAGTGTGCAATTAGCTGAAAGGTATCAACTTTCGAAAATGACGATGGATGAAATTTCAAATGAAGTTAATGCAGTGAGAAATGCAAAAGGTAATCATTGATAC
>CAIRHD010000053.1 GCA_903878265.1 uncultured Bacteroidales bacterium
GGCCTTTTCTCAAAAATTATGCCACAAGATTGGTTAATGTTAAATAGTTAATGGTAAAATGGTTTTCATATTCAGAAAATATTGGAATACAACAGTATATAAGTTGATAAGATGGTATAAATAAATTTTTGGCAAAAAATTTATAGATTCGAAAAGGGTATTATTCCATCTCATTTTGAAAAAGCGCTTGTTTTTCGGCTTATTTATGAGCTAATTTCGGGTTCATTGGAGGCGCAGCTTTGAATTGACCAATAATTTTTTGAGAAAATCTGGCTGAATACCCTGATGGGACTGTTCCGAATGTTTTTGGGGATATTTTATTCTACCAATATCTCGTCCACGGGACTTCCCAGCCATATTATGCACAAGCAAATACCATATTGGTAGAAAACAACACCACCTTTCGCAAAAGTCACGGTAAGGACGAGATATATCAGGCATCACAGTGTCGATACACCCAAAATGGGTGTTAATCCACCCTAAAAGCATCGGCAATCACCCTAAAAGCATCAAATTCCACCCTAAAAGCCTCGAATTCCACCCTAAGAGTGTGTCGTTCCTCCCTAAAAGAATGTTAATCCACTCAAAAAGGCTGTCGATCCACCTAAAAAGGTAGCTTCCGACTTTCGACTCCCGACAATATTTCTCCCCCACAAAACAAACATTTGAACCAAAAATAATATATAACCCGATTTTCATCAACCAAATATACATACTTTTACATTTATAAATCCCCACCTCCAATTGGATCTAAAATCGTTGCAAATAAGTATTACCGGCCTGGTACAAGGCGTTGGTTTCCGTCCTTTCGTTTTCAGGATGGCAATCAGGCACGAACTTACGGGCTGGGTGCAAAATACCAACGAAAACGTAAGGATACAGGTTACGGGAACAGCAGCGGACATCAGTAATTTCCTTGTTTCCCTCCAAAATCAAGCCCCACCGGCAGCAGTGGTCGAAAACATTTCGTCAATAGAAATTGAAACACTTTCTTTCGAGGGCTTTACTATTCATGGAAGCCACAACGTTTCCGACGAAATTACCGAAATCAGTCCCGATATAGCGGTCTGCGACGATTGTCTCCACGATATGGATATTCAGGGAAACCGCTTTCGCTATGCTTTTGTTAATTGTACCAATTGCGGCCCACGCTTCACTATTATTAAGGACTTACCTTACGACCGTGCAAAAACTACAATGAAGGTGTTCGCGATGTGCCCCGTTTGCCGCAAAGAATACGAAGATGTTATGGATCGGCGGTTTCATGCGCAACCAACGGCATGTAGCGTTTGCGGCCCACATTACGAATTGCTCGTGGCAGGGAAAATGATCAGTAATAAGATAGAGCCAATCCTTGATTATATTTCGCAAACCATCGAAAAGGGTGGGGTGTTGCTTATCAAAGGCCTTGGTGGGATGCACCTTGCTTGCGATGCTTTTAACGAAAAGGCTGTGCTGAAGCTTCGCAATTTAAAAAACAGGGAAGGAAAACCTTTTGCTGTAATGTTCAAGGATTTAGAAACGCTGAAACACTATGCCTCGGTTGACTTAAATGAAGAAAAGTCATTGCTTTCGTGGCGGCGGCCCATTGTTTTGCTCGACAAGAAAAAAGATTGTAAAGAAAAGGTTTTGGCGGAGAGCCTTAATGCGGGTTTGAACCTTTTGGGGGTCATGCTTCCCTACATGCCCATACACCACTTGCTTTTCCGCAATTTAAAATCTGATGCAATTGTGCTGACAAGTGGAAATTTTAGCAGCGAACCAATATTGACCGACAACAATCTGGCAGTCGAACAGTTTTCGGCCCTTGTGGATGCAATTGTCCTACACAACCGTGATATTTATAACCGCACCGATGATTCTGTGGTTAGGACTATTGCCGACAAAGAGCGGATTTTCCGTCGCTCGCGCGGATATGTGCCGGCACCGGTTCGGACCTCATTCAATACTGAGGGTATCGTTGCTTTCGGGGCGGAGTTGACCAATTGCTTTTGCGTTGGCAAAGGGACAAAGGCATTACTCAGCCAACATATCGGCGATTTGCAAGGTTTGGAAACCACTTTGTTCTACGAAGAAACCATAGCCCAGTTTATACAGTTGTTCCGGGTAAAGCCTTTGTTGGTTGCTGTGGATATGCACCCAGATTACATCTCGACCAAAACTGGCTTGAACTTTAGCGATTTGCCTGTTGTTCAGGTGCAGCATCACCATGCGCATATTGCTTCGTGCATGGCCGAACACCAATTGGACGAAAAAGTAATCGGCATTTCACTCGATGGAACCGGGTATGGTACCGATGGAAATAGTTGGGGGAGCGAATTTCTGGTTTGCGACCTCAATGATTTTACGCGCGTTACCCATTTCGATTATGTTCAATTGCCTGGTGGCGATATGGCAACCGAAGAACCGTGGCGGATGGCAGTCGCATACATATATAAGGTCTATGGAAAAAATTTCTTTGATCTTGATCTGCCCTTTTTGAAACAAATCGGGACTGAAAAAATCCGGTTGATTGTTCAGATGATTGATAAAAAGATAAATTGTCCGCTCACTTCCGGTGCCGGCCGTTTGTTCGATTCCGTGGCCTCCATGCTCGATTTGGTTCAGGTGGCATCCTTTCAGGCCGAAGGTCCCATGCGGCTCGAATCGATTGTAAAACACAACTGCCCTGAAAGTTATCCTTTTAATTTACATGAAACAATCTGTTTCGATGCCACCATCCGAGGTATTGTTGAAGATGTTGTTCAAGGAATTGATAAAGCAACTATTGCAACAAAATTTCATAATACAATAATTTCATCTATCTTTGAAACTGCGAAAAGCATCAGGGATACGGAAAGTATAAATAAAGTGGTGCTTTCGGGAGGTGTTTTTCAGAATAAATACCTGCTCGAAGGAAC
>CAIRHD010000054.1 GCA_903878265.1 uncultured Bacteroidales bacterium
CGAATTCGGAGTGATTGGTGGATTAAATCGCTCTTATCTAAATGATATCAGCGGTTCTGAAGGCCTTAACCATTTCAACCTTGGATTTTATTTTCACGTTAATGTGAAAAATAATTCTTTTATCAGCACAGGGGTTTTGGTGAAATCAAATGTCGGAGCTACTGGAATGCCTGTGTATTCATTGGGTAATGCTGAGTTTGATTCCGTTTATAAGGGTGGAACATTAACAAAAAAGATAAGTTGCTTCTATGTTCCCATCATGTATCACCACCGGTTTAATAACCGCTGGTATGTAGAAGCAGGGCCACAAGCAGGCCTTCGGACAAAAGCTGTGGATATTTTTGAAACATCTACCCTTGATGGCGACCTGACTTATGTGAAAGATGTAAAAAAACAATATAAATATTTGGATTTTGGCCTTACAGCAGGAGCCGGATATAAATTCAATCAAGAAATAAAAAGCATGGCTGTCGGTATAAATTATTACTTTGGTTTGGTTAACGTAAGCAAAACGCCTGATGCTACAATGAAAAATTCTTCCATCTATTTATACATTAAAATTCCGATTGGAGTTTCAGCAGACCCGGCGAAATAAGGTTGATAATCGTAGATGAATTCAATCCAACAAGTGCTTATTGCTCAGCCAATTTAACAGCAAACGGAATAAAAAACTATAAATCTATACAAATGAGGACTAATCAAAAATTATTATTGTCAATAGTTTTTATAACTATTGTACTCAAAACTTCAATGGCACAAACAATTGCCGATGCCCTAAAACATGGATCACCCATGACTTTTTTTGGAGTGGATTATTCCAGGTGCAAAGGAGTCGCTTTAGGTGTGGGAACTGCCGAGATGCGGGATAAGGTTTTCCCGGCAATCAACATGTTGCTTGTTGTTGAACAGGACAAATACGATGTTAAAAAAGCCTTGATGAAGTCAGAAGTGATAATAGATTTAAACGATGTGAATAGAATTAATTCAACACTCGTTGCTTCTAACTTTGCGTATTATTCTTCTATAGACTTTAAGCCATTTGTCAAGGATACTATTATAAAGATGATTCAACTGTATGATTTGAAGGATAAAACAGGAATTGGCCTTGTGTTTATTGCTGAATATCTTGATAAACCTGGAACTACAGCGGTTTACGACTTGGTTTACTTCTCCATGCCCGGTGGTAACGTTATTCTTTGGGAAAGGGAATTTGGCACTCCAAAAGGATTTGGCATGCGCAATTACTGGGCTTCTACTATCTACGAAATTCTCAAATCGGACTTGCAGCAAAAATTGGAGATGAAATATTTGCCTAAAAAAAAGAAATAGACAATGCCTATACTATCGGAGAAAATAGCAATAAGCATACGTTTCAGCGAGGTTGATTCCCTTACAATTGTTTGGCATGGCCATTATCTCAAGTATTTTGAAGATGCCCGCGAAGCTTTTGGCAAGAAATATGGGTTGGGTTATCTCGAAATGTTTGAGAAAGGCTATGTTACTCCGATTGTGCAAATACATTGCGAATACAAAGCGCCATTAACCTACGGCGACAAGGCGATAGTCGAAGTAATTTACCGCGATTCAAAAGCAGCGAAACTCGAAATGGAATACAAAATCTCAAATGCCAGTTCAGGTTTGTTGATAGCAACAGGATATTCCATGCAAGTGTTCCTCGACCGGACAAAATCGGAACTGCAACTAATTATACCAGATTTTTTTGCAAAATGGAAAGAAAATTGGGGAATTGAGTTATGAAAAAAATCTGGATAACTGCTGATGCTTTAATAACTCCTCTTGGCTTTTCATCAAAAGAAAATTTCGATAATCTGCTTAAAGGTAAAAGTGAACTGAAAAAAATCACTTTGCCAGTTTCCGGTTTTTCAACTTGGGCATCAATTCTGTCCGATGAACAGCAACAAAAGATGGATGAAATGGTATCGCCGGTTTTTGAAACAAGGTTCGAGAAGTTATTGTTCCTTCCTTTAAAACAAGTAATTGAACAATTATCAACTGATCCGCGCTCTTCGAAAACCCTGTTTATGTTTGCCACAACCAAAGGAAACATCGAACTTATCGGAAACGAAAATGTGAAACCTGATCAGTTGAGCCTTTTTGCATCAGCATCAAAAATATGCCGGTATTTTGGTAATCCGAATAAACCTCTAATTATTTCCAACGCATGTATTTCGGGTCTTGCCGTGCAAATTACGGCTATGAAATTGTTGGAAAATGGGGAATATGATACAGTAATAATTGCTGGGGCAGATACCGTAAACCCTTTTATACTCGAAGGATTCAACTCTTTGTTGGCGTTGAGTCCTGATCCATGCCGACCTTTCGACCGCGACAGGCAAGGCATCAATGTTGGTGAAGGTGGTGCAGCAATGGTGCTTAGTACGATAAAGCCAGAAAGCGGAGTTAAAAGCCTGATCGAAATAAAAGGTGGTGCAATTACCAACGATGCCAATCATATCTCAGGTCCTTCAAGAACCGGCTTTGAACTGGCCAAAGCCGTTGAAATGGCTGTGAACCAATCAGGGATTTTATTAGCAGACATCGACTTTGTTTCTGCTCATGGCACTGCTACAATGTATAATGATGAAATGGAGGCCAAAGCACTTACTTTCAGTGGTCTATCCGAAAAGCCAACACATAGCTTGAAAGGATATTTTGGTCATACTTTAGGTGCCGCAGGGCTGATAGAAAGTATTGTTTGTATTCATTCTTTGCGAAACAATGTCATTATTGCTTCAAAGGGATTTCAACATCCGGGAACAACGGATGCAGTTAATATAATC
>CAIRHD010000055.1 GCA_903878265.1 uncultured Bacteroidales bacterium
AAGCTCAACTGGGTTGCACTTTCGTTTGTACGAAAAGCTGAAGATATAACGTATTTGAAATCAGCGATCACCGCTTTGGGAATCAGTGAAAATATCCCCGGCATTATTGCAAAAATAGAAAAACCTGAAGCCGTTAAAAACATGGACGAAATCATTGCCGAAGCCGATGCGGTAATGGTTGCCCGTGGCGACCTTGGTGTTGAACTTCCATTAGAACAAGTTCCTTTGGTGCAGAAAATGCTTATCCGCAAATGCAACCAGGTTTCGAAGCCGATAATTGTTGCTACTCAAATGATGGAAGGCATGATAAACAACATTAGGCCAACTCGTGCCGAAGTGAACGACGTGGCCAACTCGGTATTGGATGGTGCAGATGCCGTGATGCTGAGTGGCGAGACTTCTGTAGGCTTGTATCCAGAGGAGGTTGTTGAAACCATGCAAAAAATTATTTGGGAAGTTGAGCAAACCAATGAACTTTACAACAAACCGCATTTTGCAAACCAGTCAGATAAAAAACGATTGATTTCCGACTCGGTACTTTCGGCAGCCTGTAACATGGCGATTGAATCGAATGCAAATGCCATTATTGCCATGACTATAACCGGATATTCGGCTCAGCGCATCAGCAGCCAACGGCCAAAACAAGAAATATTTATTTTTTCCGGCAACGAATTCTTATTGTGCAAATTAAACCTTGTATGGGGAATCAAAGGCATGTATTTCGATAAAATAGTTAGCTCCACCAGCAAAACTTTTAAAGCAATAACCGAACAACTAATTGCCGAAGGCCGTATTAGAAAAGGCGATCTCCTGATAAAAGTTGCCAGCACCCCAATTTATGTTGCCGGGCAAACTAATACAGTGAAATTGGATTATGCATAATGAAAATAGCTGTTATAATACAGGAATACTGCTAATACCTTGATTTTAAAGCAAGGTGTTCTTATTTCGACAGAATCATAAATTGAAGTAAGACTGAAAAATCTCAAAAGGCTAAAGTGGAAGTGAAGGCATTACTTCTTCACAACTCTCAATACCGGAAACACTTGCCCGATATTTAGCAAACGCGCATATTGTTTATAGGTAACAAGTCCAAGTTCCGATTTTGGTTCAAGCGCCAAAACCACCATATTGCCTTTCAACTGTGTGGTTGGAATATACACATAGTCAGAAACAGTAATTTTTCCTTGATATTCCTTTGTTTCAACTATTGGGTTGATGATTATATCCCGTTCAAAATCAATGGAATCAATTGCTTTGATCAAATACTGCTCGATTTTCTGCTCTTTCAGTGTTTTATATTCAGCATCTAAAAGCGATTGGTTTGCTGCCCAGGCAAGAAGTTCCTTTTCTTTTTTGGGAATCAGATAACCGACTGGTTTTTGTACATCATAAAGCGTTTTCACAACTGGGCGGTAATCGTCAACTTGCACAACTGTATCGTTTTTGGTGGAATATGAATACAATGGCAGGTCAAGTTTTTGCCCGTTGGCAACATGCTCGGATTGAATTGAAACCAGTGTATTCAATTTGCTTGATACCAGCATTTTGCGTTCATCAGCTATCATCTTTTTAATTTCCTTTTCATGAAGGAAAGCAAACTCTAAAATCCCGCGCATCCCGGTCATTTGCCCTTCAGAACGGTGCTTAAGGTTGTCCACAAAATTATC
>CAIRHD010000056.1 GCA_903878265.1 uncultured Bacteroidales bacterium
TCCAGCACCCATTCAACCCAGGCTTTTTGCTCTCGGGTAATCTTATTCTTGATTCCTTTCGGCCTTCCACCTTGTCCAGGCTTAAATAATTGTGGTTTGTTTGTTTTCGTTTCCATAATTCTTCTTATTTCTTCCTATTTTAGGTACAGATTATCACTTTTTATAAATAAGTTTTTCAATCGTACTCACACTTACTCCAAAATCCACACTCAGTTCCAGTTTAATATCTGTGTAAGTCCTTCCACTTTTGGCTAAGGCATAATACTTCTGTTTTACGACCCATTTCCTTGCATGATCCACAGGAATCAGCCCAATGTCAAGCAATGTGCGCACATTTGTTCCAGCAAGAGCCTCAATTTCACCTAAAACAAGTTCCCTTATTTCGTCCATAGTCCAACCTGTATTTTATACTACAAAATTACATAATATACGGATATATTTAATTGATATGCAATAATATTGCCAATGTTTACGAAAGTATTACTTTAAGTAAAAGTAATTTTGTAAATGTATTTTAAACCACATTTCCATGGCAACTACCAACGTAAAAACCACATCACTCCCGAAGCCCAAAACTTCAACCGTGCCAAAGAAAAAAGCCCCGCATTTCAAATCGGGAACCGACATTTCACGCATTGTTAAATAATCCAATCCCCGCACCATGCCAAAATCCCCAATTTTAGCCAAGAGCCTCCCTAAGAGCGCACCACCTTCTCCTGTAAAGGCAGTTGTGCTTAAAAAGAAATTCAAAGCAGGAACCAACCTCGAAAAAGTTACCCGCTAATGAACCGCTATTTCTCCACACCTCCTGTCTTTTCTGCCCCTGTATCTTCTGTTGACAGGGCAGCAGGTATTATCCATGGCGTAACCATTGCCCGCACTGGACCAGCAAAAGGGCATGGCGGGTTTATCGACAAGGAATTCCTGCTGCAAATTGTCGAAGATGCTTCCTTAAAATCCGCAGGGGTTAAAGCTCGTTTCGGGCATCCAAATATGTGCAATCAGGCATTGGGCAATTACCTTGGGAGGTTTAAAAATTATTCCTATTCTGGAAATCTGGTCAAAGCTGACCTATACCTTGATGAAACAGCTAAAAACTCACCTTCTGGTGATTTGTATTCTTATGTCCTCGACATGGCCGAAAAAAACCCCGACATGTTTGGAGCATCTATTGTCTTTGAGATCGGAGAGTCAGTATTCCTTCAGGAGGAGGTAAATGGGCAGAAAACACAAAAGGAATACTTCCGTCTCAAAGAACTTAGGGCCACCGACATTGTGGATGAACCTGCCGCAACCAATGGCTTATTCTCAGCCAATACTTTCCCTGGCATTGCAACCCAGTTCTTAGACGAAAACCCCGAGATACTTGAACTTATTCTCTCCAAACCAGATTCCGTTACCGAGTTTTTAACCAATTACATAACCAACTCAAAAATGACACTTTCCGAAAAAATCAAAGAAAAATTCACAGCATTTATGGCACAATTGAACAATGAAACACAAACGGTTAATGAAACCGAACCACAGCCCACTTTCACACAATATCTTTTCAATGAACTTGTTACCGAGTTCCCTGATGCATTCGAGGTAACTGAGGGCTTGTCCGATGTTCAGATGGCTGAATCTGTAAAAGCCTTTTTCTCGGCTGTAAA
>CAIRHD010000057.1 GCA_903878265.1 uncultured Bacteroidales bacterium
AACTGAAACAGCCACTCAGGGCTTAAACCTGACAAATCGCTATTAACTGCCAAGAGTTTGGTTTTTACGGTAAGAGATATGAAAAAGCATCTATAATTTCGCAATTCTAATTACCTCAACTGACAGATTATTAAACACTTTTAAATAATAAACCCCTGCCGGATATTTGCCAAAATCAAATTCGGTTTTGCCTAGTATAGTTGCTTGTTCCCTGATTTTCTGACCTTTGGAATTGCAAATGGAAACCTTACAACTTTGCCTCTTCTCGGGTATTTGTACAAATAGCTTTTCAACAACCGGATTTGGGAATACCAGTATTTCATCTGAAACTTCCTGAACCGGGATTGAACTTGACGAAGGCGCAAAAACAGCTTTTACAACAAATTCTGCATCCTGTTGGTTTATAGGCGCATGTCCGCCCATAAGCCAGAAATTGATATGCAGCCTTTCGTTTCCAACGGGTGGGATATTGTTTCCTGTGTAAGTCCATTCGCTGATCAGATAATCGGAAGATAGCAAAGCGGCAGAGTGTCCTTGGTAGCTCTGGAAAAATATATTGCTGGTGTTCCAAATATACTTGTGGGTTGAATAATCGCCGTTTTGATTAAGTGCAAAACTGTGCTGGTTTCCGGCTACAACAGGCTGAATTGTGTACCATCCCGAAACGCTGGAAGGGTTTCCCCATTTCGAAAATTCAATATCTATCTCGCGTAGATCGGTTTCGTAATTGAACAAACCAACTACAATTTCCGGGTCATAGTTTTCGACATTGCTGGCCACATAAAACCGGTATTCGCCATATCCAAAAGATTGTTGGGCGATAATTTCGGAACAATACCAAGTATTCCCAAGTTTCCTGATTTTTAAATGCAATTGCCCTTCGCTGTCAACCCACACGTTATCGGTGCTGTTTGACCAATTATTTGGGCCTGGCCCGCCGGAGCCATTCCGCACATTCCAAGCAATTCCGGCAAACTGTATAGTGGTTTGGGCTTGCAACATATTAAATGTTAAATAAATAAGGATTAAAAAGTTAAGTTTTTTCATAAATCGATGCCCAAAAAAGGTTAAAAAAGCACTACTTCAAAGGTAGTTCATTTTGTTAACAGATGATTAACTCCTAATCACCCATTTAATTGAATCAGTTTTAACTACTTTTACGCTCAAATCCTAAAAACAATAACGTATGAAAAATAAAATAAATTTTTGGCCGCTTTTTGCAATAGCAATTGGTTTGGCTGCCTGCAATCCATCAACACCCAAAACCGTGAAAATAACCCAGCAAAGCGATTTCCCTGCACCTCCTGTGGCTTTGATAAAACCCAGCGAGTTTACCGAATTTGGCAACAAGCGTGTTGACAACTATTTCTGGCTCAAAGACAAAACCAATACCGAAGTGATTGATTATCTGAAAGCTGAGAATGCCTATTCCGACACGATCATGAACCCTACAAAAGCCTTGCAGGACAAACTTTTTGCCGAAATGAAAGGCCGCATAAAGGAAGATGACGAAACCGTGCCTCAGTTGGACAATGGCTATTATTACTACACCCGCACCGAAACGGGGAAGCAATACCGCTTGAACTGCCGTAAAAAAGGAAATGTTTCTGCTCCCGAGGAAATTGTTTTTGATGTGAACAAGATGGCCGAAGGCAAACAAGCTTTTATTTTTTCAAACTACGAAGTTAGCCCCGACAATAAACTTGCCGCTTATATGAGCAACGAAACCGGCTCGTACGCCGATTATACCTTGCGTGTGCGAAACCTTTCGGATGGAACCGATTTGCCGATAAAAATCGATAAAGTTCAATCCTTCGTTTGGGCCAACGACAGCAAGACGCTTTTTTATGCTGTTGGCAACGAGGCTCTGCGTTCGTGGAGGGTTTACCGCCATGTAATCGGCAACACGAAACCCGATGAACTTGTTTTTGAGGAACCAAACGAGCAATTTGTTGTTGGCCTGGACAAAAGCAAAACCGATGATTTTATTTTTATCGTTACGGCCAGTTTCACCACATCGGAATATCTTTACCTGCCAGCCTCGGAACCAAATGGCAAGTTCAAGGTGTTTATTCCACGTGTGAAAGATGTAACCTACAATGTTTATACACATAAAGACAAGTTCTTCATTCAATACAAAGACCGCGACAACCTGAATTGCAAAGTGTATGAAGCGCCACTCACTGGTTTTGCCGACCGTAACAAGTGGAAAGAAGTGATTGCCCACAACAAAGATGTGAAAATAGAATATCTGGATGTTTTTGATAAATATCTTACTGCCCAGACCCGCAAAAACGGCCTGAACGAAATACTTGTTATGAACCTTGCCGATGGAAAAACAAAAACGATAAACTTTCCTGAACCTGTTTACACCGCTGCAATCACAGGCACTCCCGAATACAATTCCACTACGCTTAGGTATCGTTACACCTCTATGAACCGCCCGAACACGGTGTATGATTACGATTTTGCTAAAGACGAAAGCATTAAACTTAAGGAACAGGAAATTCCAGGAGGGTTTAATGCAGATGATTATACCGTTGAGCGGGTTTGGGCAACAGCAAGCGATGGCGTAAAAGTGCCCATGTCGGTAGTGTATAAAAAATCGTTGCAAAAAGACGGTTCAAACCCCGCGCTGCTATACTCTTACGGGTCGTATGGGTCAAGCTCGGATGCGCGGTTTATCTCCAGTTTTTATAGCCTTATTGACCGTGGTTTTGTTTTCGCAATAGCGCAGATACGAGGCGGCAGCGATATGGGCGAACAATGGTACGAAGACGGTAAATTGCTGAAAAAGAAAAATACTTTCACCGATTTTATCGCTTGTGCCGAAAAACTTCAGGAAGATAAATATACCTCAGCTTCAAAACTTGCCATTATGGGTGGAAGTGCCGGAGGTTTGCTGATGGGTGCGGTTGTAAACATGCGCCCCGAACTTTTCAATACTGTGGTTGCCCAGGTTCCATTTGTTGATGTAATAAATACCATGCTCGATGTAAGCCTGCCGCTTACTACCCAGGAATACGAAGAATGGGGCAACCCAAATGTGGAGGAATATTATCGTTATATGATTTCGTATTCGCCTTACGATAATGTTAAAGCACAGAAATATCCTAATATATTGTGTACCGCTGGGTTGAACGATTCGCAGGTGAGCTACCACGAACCCGCAAAATTTGTGGCTAAACTCCGGGCTTTAAAAACCAACAACAACATCCTTATCCTTCATACCAATATGCAATCGGGCCATGGTGGCGCAACAGGCCGTTTTGATGCATTGAAGGAAACAGCTTTTTCGGTTGCCTTTATCTTAAACAGGGTTGGAATAGCAGAATAATCCTGCCAGTTTTTCTCGATAGCCTTTCATTCAATTGGATGAAAGGCTATTTTCGTTTTAATCAAAACAACCTTGGTAAAAATTCTGAACCACAATAGGTACAATAGGTACATAGCGTATAATTATTCTTGCACAATCTCATTTCAACAAACAAATTCAAAATGGTATTTCAATTCTAAGCCCCACAACAATCTTGAAATCACAAATCCTATTGTGCCCTATTGTGCCTATTGTGGTTTCTATCTCAATATTGCGCCTATTGTGGTTTCAATTCTAAATCAGTAGAACTACTCGAAAATTCCCAATATTTCTTCCTTTGTCATTCCGGCTATGGACGAATCGGATGGAACAAATAGATCAGCAAGATTTTTCTTCGTTTCCTGGAGTTTTACGATTTTTTCTTCCACGGTTTCGCTGGTGATAAACCGATATACAAAAACGTTTTTGCCTTGCCCTATACGGTGTGCACGGCTCAATGCCTGCATTTCGGCAGCAGGGTTCCACCATGGGTCGAGGATAAACACATAATCGGCTTCGGTAAGGTTAAGCCCAACCCCGCCGGTTTTGAGCGATATGAGGAAAAGCGGGATTTCCTTTTTGTTTTTAAATGAGTTTATCACCTTTTCGCGTTTTGTAGTGGATCCGGTGAGCAAAGCATATTTAATGCCTTTTTTAGTGCAAAATTCTTCAATCAGGTTCAGGTGTTTTACAAACGAACTAAATATGAGCACTTTGTGGTTTCCAGCAAGCACCGTTTCCAGATTTTCGGTTACTTCATCAAACTTTCCGCTTCCTGCAGTAGAAACGTTATCGAGCATACGCGGATGGTTTGCCAATTGCCTTAGAATGGTCAATGCACGAAGCACTAAAACGGAAGTGGTTTTTATACCTTCCAATTTAAAGTTTTCGAGGATCAGGTTGCGCACTTTCGATTTTTCGGTTTCGTACAGGCTTTGCTGTGTCTCGGTCATATCGCAATAAACAACCGATTCTGTGATAGGCGGAAGTTCTGGGGCAACTTCTTCTTTGGTCCTTCTAAGAATAAATGGGCTTATCAGGCATTTTAGTTTTTCGGCGGCCTGGTCTATGGGGTTTTTAGCCAAAGGAATAGCATACTGTTTCATGAAATAGGTGTGCGCGCCCAACATTTCGGGGTTCAAGAAATTAAACTGCGACCAGATATCGGACAAAGAATTTTGGATCGGGGTTCCGGTAAGCACAAGGCGGTGTTGGCTTTGTAGCTTAAAAACAGCTTGTGTTGCCTTGGAAGTCGGGTTTTTTATTGTCTGGCTTTCATCGAGAATTATATATCCAAATGTAAACGGAATCAGCAACTCAATGTCGTTGCGCATTGTACCATACGTTGTTAGCACAATGTCGTATTGCTTTAACGTTGCTATATTCGATGTCCGGTTAAGGCCGACATGAGTATAAATGCTCAGCCAGGAAGCAAAGCGTGCAAACTCGTTGAGCCAGTTGTGTATAAGCGAAGAAGGAAGAATAATCAGGCTGCTGGGAAACCGCTCGGATGTTGAAGCCAAATTTGCATTGGTTGCAGGTGAAGTCCTTATTATCGGCTCGGCAAACAAATCAAGTTGAACTGTAGTAGCGTTTGAGTTCTTGGGTTGAAAAAAAATTGAAGGAGCCAATTCCCTTTTTGGATAAAGCGAAGCCAGTAAGGCAATGGTTTGCAATGTTTTGCCCAAACCCATATCATCGGCCAAAATCCCACCAAACCCATTTTGCCGCAAGGAGTGCAACCAATAAAACCCACCAAGCTGATATTCGCGAAAGGTTACATTTTCAAGAGCAGGCAAATCAACAGCTTGCGGGGTTGTTAAGGAACCGACTAATTTTTCTATTTCGGGGATTTGAATTTCTGTCAGCAAGTTAAAATGGTGCTTACGGATACGGAAAGCATTGTTATGCTGAGTGGCATTGATCATCAAATCCTGAAATCGCGAAAACCATTCGTCGGGCAGCACAACAATTTCGCCGGTAGGCAGCTCATACTCTTTTATATTATTGATAATGTGATATTTGAATTTTATAAAAGGAATTTCAAAATCCTTTAAAATTACGGTCCCATACAAATCGAACCAATCCAAACCTGTTTGGGTATCCAAAGTCAAAACTGGCACTTCCAAAAGGTACTTTATATTTTCGGGTTGCCTTATCGAAAACATCAGCAAAGCCAAA
>CAIRHD010000058.1 GCA_903878265.1 uncultured Bacteroidales bacterium
CAGGAAATATTGAAAAAGGGGAAGAAATGGAATGGTGTATACATGATAAGGACACCTATATCCTTAGAAGGATAAAGAAAAGCAAATCGCTTATAGAGACTACAAAAAATAAAGATTAGTTAAGTTGACGCACATGCCCTACGGGACTTCTTCCTGACTCGTATTTTGCTTTCTACCAACAGCTATTTGCTCACACAAATAATCTACGGGACTGTCCCAGCGGGACGGAATATTGGTAGAAAAATAAGTTACCCCATTAACCAAAGTCCCGTAGGGACGAGATGTAATTTGCCTAACATGTGTTAATTTGGTTGCAGCTTACATTTGAATTGGGGAAGTTATTTTGACATAATTACTAATAGAGTATTTGAAAATAAATTATCCCTCTAATAGATCATCAATCTGCTGGTTTTGTTCCTCGTTTATTTCAGCGGTTTTGTTGAAATTGTCCCAGTCGATAATAATCCTTTCTACGCCTTTCCAGCGATATACATCCAGGAAACTGCCGCCGCGCTTTATATCCTGAGCTTTATAATAATTGAACAAGTGTACCAAACTTCCCGTTGAAGCATCCTGCCCGGAAAAAGCAATCCGGATCAAGCAATTCTCGGGCATAGCAAGAACGGTTTTGAGGTGTTGCAACGGAAGCGGGTTTTCGGGATCGTCGAGGCGTAGGTTTATGTACCACGATATTTCGACCAAAGGCCGCGAAAAAGCTTGTTTGTACAATGTCCTTTTTACATTGTTTTCAATCAGGAACATGTCGATGGTGGCATCGCAATCCACAATAGGTTTCCCTTTGTTGCCAGCCCTTGCCGAAAGATATATTTTGTTGTTGTTGTGCCTGATAAAAATGTTGTCGGTAAGGAAAAAATCCTTAGGCCGTTGTATAAACAGGTAAGCCAAATAACCACCAAAGAAAGGGGTGTAAGCCAAGGCAATGCAGGATTCTATAACAATAATAACCTTGCCGGCCGTTCCAGTTGCAATAATTTCGCCATAACCGATAGTGGAAAAGGTAACCAAGCTGAAATACAAATAATCGAAAAAGTTTAGCCTTTCTTCTTGGCTAATCGTGTTGGCCGTAAGGCTGTCGGATACATAAAACAGCATCCCGAAAACCAAAACAATCACCAAATAGACCGCAATGCCCCAAATAAGCGTATTGCGGATGCGTTTGTCGCGCACATAACGTGCAATGCGGTGGTAGAATTTATTTCTCTGTTGCATTTGGCTGTTTTTGATAAATTCAATTAATTACATTTATCCGAACACCATAATTGGGCGAACCCGATGCGTATTTGTTGTTACAAATATACACAAATGCTGGTTGAATGAAAGGAAAAGAAAACTGCCCTTGAACAAAAATTTGTCCAAGGGCAATTTTTTTGGTGGTGGAACAAGAAATTGTTCTTTTGTCGGGGCGACTTTTTCGTTCAGCCTACCAATCTTTTAGCTGCTTTCTCATTGGATGAAGGTTTTCCAACACCAGGTTTTTAATGCCAGCGGCATTACATATTTATAAAAAAATCAAATCTTGTGTGGTTCGCCCCCATCCGGGTCGCATCTAATGATGATTTCCTTTTGCTATAAATATTTGAATCTTCTGGATTCTCTCAAGCTGGGTGGGATTATTAATCTCGTCCTACAGAGTTTGCGGTTTTTAATTCCACCACAACCGGCAAGCAGTGTCGGGGTGACAAAAAAGATGCCCCGACATTTGCCGTTACTATTGAAGGTGCGATTTTTTCAGTAACCCCATCAATAAAGGTTAAACCAAACAGCCAAAACCATAACCGCCAAAAGCAAGCAGTGTCGGGGTGAAAAAAAGCCGCCAGTACACTTTCCATTACTATTGAAGGGGCGATTTTTTCAGTCACCCCGACAATAAAGGTTAAACCAAACCGCCAAAACCATAACCGCCAAAAGTAAGCAGTGTCGGGGTGACAAAAAAGTCGCCTCGACACTTGCCGTTACTATTGTCGGGGCGACTTTTTCAGTCACCCCGACAATAAGGGTTAAACCAAACCGCCAAAACCATAACCGCCAAAAGTAAGCAGTGTCGGGGTGACTGAAAAAGTCGCCCCGACACTTGCCGTTACTATTGTCGGGGC
>CAIRHD010000059.1 GCA_903878265.1 uncultured Bacteroidales bacterium
CCAGAACTAGCAATGGCGAACTTGAAACTGCACTTGCCGGAAAAGGGAAGGTTGTTATTTTCGATGATTTTATTGGATTTCAAATAAGCCTTTTGTGCCAATCCATTTATTGGAAGTATTTGGCATAGAGCAGATAAGAAAAAAAGTGACAAAAAAGCTTTTATGCTAAAATTCATTTTGAAGGGAATTATTTATTTCACTATTGCAGCTCCGTTGTATGAGTTCCATAAACCATTTTGGTTAATAAGCATTGGGTTTGCTTCGTCGTAAGTGTTTGATTTTACATACACGTTTGTTCCTGGGCCAAGTGCGCCCAAAGCCTGGGTAACAGTCTGTATTGGCGAAGCAAAGGTTCCATTGCCACCAGCGGCAGCAATTTTATCCACATAAATATTCATGGGATAAACACTGAATGATGCTATTACGGTTTGTTTTGTTGCATGATCGCTTGTAACATGCATGTTTGTGTACCAAAAAACCCTTTCGTCGGTAGGATCCACATTAAGGGAAGAATAATCGCCCCATCGATTCAAAGAATATTGCGAATAGGCACCCGTTGCAATGGTGGTTTCCCCGATATTCATAATCCCCGAGGCTTTTGCATATTCTATTGCATCCTGTCCGCAATAACGCACCCCTGGATAAACCGAAGAACTTGAAATGGAATATCCAAGGCCAATCTCGTTATGGTTATTGAGCCGGATACTTGCCATCCACCGAGAGTTGGCATCTGGAGCATAAGTACCCTGCTGTCGTACCGACCAGGCTCCGTTTGTTCTTCTAAGTTCGTACCAGCGTATTCCGGCATGGTCGGTATTGTCAACATCAACAGTATGGCAACATACCAATGTCTGGTAACTCCCGAAGTTCCTGTATTGAGGTGCGTTCATTACGATGATTGGTACGCCATCGAGTTTTTGTGTAGTTCCGGGCTGGGTTATATTATCCCATCCAGTTCCAAAATTGCTGTCGAAGGCTGAGACATTTATTTGTTGTGACCTTGTAAAGGTCGAATTTGCCGTGGTAGTCCAGTCAGCATGCAATTCATAAACCCAGAGTTGGTCAGTTCCACCACCAACAGCATCGTCGTTAAATGCAATGAACAGCCCGGGAGAACCTGCTGGCGCAAAAGCCCCATCATTGTCAACTGGAGGTATCATCATAAAAGAACTTGAGGATTGTGTTGATGAAGGTCTCCATGGATTATCAAAACCTATCATTTTAGGCGAAGCACCACCTGCAAGCATTACCGAACGCTCAACCACATAAATGTCTTTCTGGCCTGCACCACCTGTATTTGTGCCCATATAATACCCATCGCGCCAGACACCAACTTTTTCATAATCTGGCTTATCATCGGTGTCGAACGAATATTTGTAATAGCTTCCAGTAGGATCTGCTGTTTGCGAAACGGCAAAAAGCACATATTTGTTGGCGTTACATAGCGAAAATTCGATAATGACCCATCGGTCAGCCTGATCGTCGTATAAAATTACCGGATCCCCACTATTGCAATTAGAACCTGTAACATTGCCAAAGATCAGGTTGAGGTTGGTAGGCCCAGCCAGCAAATTGCCTGCTTTATTATAAATGGCGTATGCAAAATTATATGCCTGAATGTAATGGTTCGGCCCAACATCACCGCATGGGTCAGGAGGCATAGTACCATTCTGCTGGCCATTAATATTCAGCATTGTTGTACGCCCAGTTTGTTGGAAACCATCATTCTGTTGCCAAACCGGGTCGCTCCCTTTTGGAAGTGCCGTTGAAGCAAACGGATATTCACGGAATTGAAGGTCTTCGTTATTTGGGTTCTCCTCGTTATGCTTCCACATCTCTTCCTGTTCCTGAATGGTCATCTTTGGCAGATTCCGCAATGGTTCCGATATGCCTAAAAAAGTACCTGATTTGATCAGTGACGGCCTCACAGGAATGTCCTGAGCATTTGTCCTTCCGATTATTCCAATCAGAAATACGATGTAAGTGAGCTTTGAAATTGTTTTTAGCATGGCTACAAAATTTATTTAAAAATTATTGAGCGATGGATTCGTAAAAATGATACCTCCAAAATTCAGTTGATGCTATTGAAGCGAAACTAAAACCAACACCAATCCCTTCCCGTTTTGGAGGCTTGTCATTGCTTTTCCAATGATTGCTCCGGTGGCTTTTGAATTGTTATCAACTTTCATTGCGTACCCAGCAGTGCTTGAAGAAGTGAGCATATCGCCAGGTTCAACGGGATTTTTTGTGGCATCAACCAAGCAATAAACCCTGCCAGTAAGGGCAACCAGATGTTGGCCATCAGTAATTGTTCCTTTTTGACGAAGGATAAGCCCCGGTTGAATATCGCTTGCCCCGCTCACAATACCGGCAACGCAGCGGTCGTACGCTTTATCCGATATTTTTAGTTGCCCGGGTTTTTTGGGGTCTATACTGAGTACCATGCCGGGTTGCAGCTTATCGTTATCCGAAACAATAAAAGGTTCGGCAATATCGGCACCTCCTGTAATTTCAAGTTCGGAAGTGGTAACCCTGCCTTTGGTTGAACCTCCATAATTTGCATCCATTTCAATAACTGCTGTGCCTGCCGCGTTATAAAGGGTAATCTGGCTACCATCGGCTGTTCCTGTTTCGCTGGGATTGATGCTGACAGTCTGAATGTGTGCCGAGTTAAAAAGAAGGATTTCGCCATCGTTATTAATTCGGATTTCATCGTCTCCCCCATTTGATCCGAAACCTTTTAGCAGCGCTCCTGTGGCAGCGGCATCCTGACCCAGCACTAAAGTGGCATCGGTACCGTAAGTTTTAAAATATGCACCTATTCCGGCGGCTCCGGTGTTTTCGCTCATAAGGGTTACATAACTTAGGCCGGCACCTGTTCCTTTAAAATATCCTGTTTTTACCGAACCAGTATTTTCGACATCTAATTTTGCAATTGGTGTGGATTGACCGATTCCAATTTTGTCAACAATAAATTCAATGTTGCCCAATCCATATCCCGAAGCATCCGAACTTATTATTCGCGCCCTGTGGAACGAAGATCCATGATCGATCGAGATATTCTCAGTTGGTGTTCCTAACGAAATCCCTCCACCACTTGCATTGGAAATTGTAATGGCAGGCAATGCCCATCCTAATCCCATTGGCAATCCAACTACCAATTCCTCATCAGGAGCATTGGTTCCAATGCCGACTTTTCCTTCAAAATAGTTCTTGCCACCCAGAAAGTATCCTGCATAGCCATCAATGCTTGAAGTTTGGGCATAAATCCCATAATTGATTCCTGTGGCCGAAGTTGATTTGGCCCAAACCCCCATCCCCGTTGCACCATACGTTAAGCCTTGTACACCGGCACCGCCACCTGTTGCTGCTACCGAAATTCCTATTACACCAATCCCTGGCCCAGATGAAGTAGCAGTGCTGTTTACCCTTCCTTGTACGCCATACATATAATTGGTAATACCAGTATTGGTGTTTTCGCCATAAATTACCGATGAACCTACTAAAGCTTGTGCAGAGACCACATGCAAAGGATGAGTTGGAGGATTTATTCCTATCCCAACATTGCCAGCGGTATAAGCTATATTAGTACCATTGGTTGTCCATTGCGAATATGTTCCTGCCGAAGCCCAGGATGCTAGACCATTGGCATCGGAAGTAAGCAGTTTCCCTGCACCGGGGGAGCCTCCGGCAATTTTTATTTGCCCATCAGTAAACACATTTCCATGAAAATAACCACCATATTCTGCAAGGGTTGCATCCTGATATCCCAAGGCACCCCAAGCCGAGGGTGGATTACTTATGCTTATAGCTCCATAAACACCGGCTGATTGGCCATAGTCATCATCATATCGATATCCTGCCACTCCATAATGGTAGGGCATTCCCCAATAAGTATATCCTACCGTTCCAGCCATTGATTCGTAATAAGCTGACGAAAGCGCATTGGAATTTGAGCTTTGATAGCCGAAAACCCCGTGGTTACCTTTGGTAAGCGCATTGCTGCTACCATAAATGGCAGTACCCGTGTCGCTTACAGTAAGTTTCCCAGAACGACTGAGGGTGTTTATCAACACAGCACCTGTATTTGTGTTGGAAAGGTTGTTGGAATTCAATAACCAATCGCCCGAGGATGGCGACCATTGCAATCCATCATATTTTAGGTAATAATTTAATGTGGGAGCTATGGGATTTACCAAATAACCAGCAATTTTCTTGGTGTCGTCCGATTTTTCCGCTTTAAAAGCAAACCCTGATGATGTAATGGATAAATCGGGGCTTAATGCAACCCCACCGACAAGGATATGTAGAGTTGCGATGGAACTGTTGTTGAATACTGATACAGGAATTGGTGTTGTTTCGCCAAGGGTAACCGAATATAAACCATTGGTAATTGGCACTGCGGCGTGAAGTTCGCTCCATACAGCACCAACAAAAGAAAATGTCAAATCGCGTGTACCATTTACGGCAGAACCACTTTCGAGCAATTTTCCCTGAAAAGAAATTTTTTGAGGGATGCTCTGTGCATTGGCAATCTGAAAACTGAGGATCAGGAAAATTGCCATAAATCCTGCACGGATTTTAATTGTAGAAGTTTTCATGATGTGAGGAATTATTACTAATTATTTTTATTGTGGGCTTTATAGTTTTACAAAGATAGTACAACATATTTATATATGTCAATACATGTGTGATAAATTATTAAAAATATTTTTTTTTCAGTGGTTTGTTAAAGAAGTTTGTATGTGTATTTAAGAGGTAAATTTTGGATTAGCCTTAATTTGATATGGGTTTATGTAGATAAATATATAATATACCGGATACTTTACTTTTGCCATTGTAATATTTCCCAAATGGTACTACAAATGTCAGGAAGAGTATATTTTGGCTGGTGCAACATACGGATACCAGATTTAAAGGTTTTTTATTGAGCTATAATTTTAAACAAAACCGTATTATAAAAATGGCAAAATTCAATTTCGAGTCCACTCCGATAAGTCTTTTTTACCACAAAGTGATACACTGAGCTTGCCGTAGTGGCTCAAATCCTCTACGTTTACTCACAATTGCTTGTTTTTTAAGGAGTTCGTGATATTGCTTCGCTAAGTTCAGAAAGTTTATAATTCAGAATAACAATGCTTTGTGAACCTTTGTATCAGCGTTACATAGTGGCGCTTCTTCATTTTTTGGTTTTCGGAGCGGACTCAATAGTAGGGATCCTACGGTGGATTCAGTTTTGAAAATCGAACAAAAAAAATATAAATCCTGAAGCCATCCCGAAAAATAATTTTTCCAACAAACTGCGTAACTAAAAATAATGTAGCCAAAACAAGTAAAAATTGTTAATGTTTCTAAATACACTATTGCTTTTGCTGAAATCGATCGTGAAAAAGGTTAAAACAGCACAATTTTTTTTTGTTTCGCGAAATAAATACATTATTTCAAACAATAATAATTTGTACGATACACATAATGAATATTTTATAAAATAAA
>CAIRHD010000060.1 GCA_903878265.1 uncultured Bacteroidales bacterium
CACCAGTTCAAGCGACTGAAAGGCTTTCGAAAGCTGTTCTCTCATGGGAACAGATGCAATAAGGTTGGTACCAGCAACGATCCAGCCTTTAATCTTTGGTTCCTTTCCTTCGGCGGGAATGGATGATTCAATAACCAGGTTGGTTGGGGCTTCGTTGGCCAAAGGGTATTTACCATTGCACAAATCTTTCCATGTCCAGGCTGGTTTCGGATATTCGGGATGTGGAAATTCAGGTAATTTGATTCCTTCTTTTAAGAAAAGGCCACCTCTGTTCCCCCAGGAACCCAGCAAAGCATTCAGAATAGCGATAGCTCTTGACCGCTGTACATCGTCGCCATACCAGGCCGCATGACGACCCGGATGAATGATGACAGAAGGCGCTGCATTGGCCATTTCACGGGCAGTGGTGCGAATAAGATCGGGTTTCAAGGTGGTAATTCCGTAAGCCCACTCCGGGGTAAAAGATTTAACATGAGCCTTTAGCTCTTCGAATCCTTCTGCGTACGTTTCAACATATTCCTTATTATACAGTTCGTCATAAATTAAAACATGTATCCATGAAAGCATCAGCGCAATATCGGTGGAAGGTTTTATCGGCAGCCAGAATTTCGATTTTGAAGCAGCAGTTGAAAGGCGCGGATCCACAGTAATAATAACAGCGCCATTATCGATGGCCTGGCTCATTTCCTGTACTTGCCCGTTATGCATGTTTTCGCCAATGTGCGAACCTATTAGTACAAGGCATTTTGTGTCGCGGATATCGGTAACCTCGGGACTGCTGACAGACTCGCCGAATGTAGCCTCGAAACCAACGTCCCGGGCACCGCGGCATTGTGCAAACGAAGGAGCGGCCAGGTTGGGCGTGCCATAAGCTTTCATCAGATGCGAGAAATGAGGGGCTGGTCCGCCATGCATAAACAACGCCATGCTTTCAGGCCCATATTTGGCTTTAAGATCCGACATTTTTGTGGCTATAAAACCAAGTGCTTCGTCCCAGCTTGCTTCGCGATAGGTTTGTTTGCCATCTTTGGTAACACGCATCAGCGGTGTTTTGAGCCTGTCGGGATCCGAAAACATGCCTACCCCACCAGTGCCACGCGGACAAAGCCTGCCATTGCATTGCGGGTCATCGTCATTTCCGGTGATTTTTTTGATATTTCCATCTTTGGTAACATGAGCCCAGCCTGCGCATTTCCAGAAACAAACTTCGCAATAGGTAGGAACCCTTCGCAAAATTTCCGTCTCGTTTTCGCTGTCGTTACCAAACAAAGATGAACCCAGCACCGCTTTGGCAGCACCAGCCGTAACGGCAGTAGCACCAAGCCCCAATGCTGAAATTTTAATAAAATCTCTCCTTGTCTTCATGTGATTTTATTCTTTTAGCAATCAATCGTTTACGATTAGTAAAGGCTATTTCCTTTGTTAATCGAATAACAAAGGTATAGTAAACTGAATCACATACAAAAAATGGTAATTTTATAATTGAAAGTTTATTGTGTTGATATTAAATCAGTTATGAGTTTGTGAAAAATCAAGACATTGAAGAAAAGAATCTAAAATGCACAATATCAACAATATACATGCTTCTTTAGAATCAGTATAAATTCAATACTTTGAATCTATATATCTGATTATGTGGTTATTATGAATAATTATAACTACTCATAGTAAAAACTGACACAGGTCATAAAAATAAATGATTAGAATCAATATGGTGATTTTTTATAAAAATAAACGAAAAAGTTCGTAACTATTCACCCCTTTTAAGCCACAGATTCACAGATTATTAGCTATGAGTATCAGGCTTAAGAACGCAATAATTTCACTCATTCATTTTTTCTAACTGCCTTTGGCAGGTGAAAAAATTCAATTAAATCTGTGAATCTGTGGCATTTATACAACTTAACTTTATTTAATCAGAGGCTGTATATTACAAAAGTTGAGTCCACTCCGAAAAGTCTTTTTTCACCACAATGGCACATAGTCTCCAAGTTTACTCACAATTGCTTGTTTTTAAAGGAGTTCACTTCGACAAGCTCAGTGCATCGCGTGATATCGCTTCGCTAAGTCCGCAACGCTAATAATGCTCAACAATAAAACTCTGTGTACCTCCGTGTTCTCCGTGTCTCCGTGGTATTCTTTTTTAAGATTTGTCGGATCAGACTCAAAGTTCAATTATTCAAGCTCGTACTCGCTTTGGTCGAGTTGCTGAAGTCTGGATTTGGTCGGATTAAAAATCCAGTTCAACAAAAGTCCTGTAAACAGAAGACCGGCGAAAAGGGTTGCAAGCACGAACCCATATTTGGCATTTTGCCCAAAAGTATCGCTTACTGCCCCCATTGCCAATGGCCCTAAAGCAGCACCGGCAGCAGTGAAAAACAATATTACCCCTGCTACCGCACCATGCTCAACTTTTGGGAAACAGCTAATGCCTTTCGAATTTAGTGTTGGATAAATTACCGACATGAAAAGGCCCGACAACGGCAATAATACCACGGCAAACCCCACTCCGCCAATAATACTTCCTGCAAAACAGGCCAATATCGCAAAACTGAAAAGGGTAAGTACTGCGGCCCAATTGAACCGTGCCATAATCCATGCACCAATAAAACGGCCTCCAGCCCGGAAGACAAAAAAGATTGGCAGCGCATACGTTGCTATTATAATGGCACTTCCTTCGTACCCCGCAATAAGTGTAGGCATCCAAACATAAATTGCACATTCAACTGATACATAAAGAAATGCGCCAAGCGAAAACCCAAGGGCATACCTGTTTTTGAGCATACCAAGCGTTCGTTTGAAATTAATTGGTTCGCCAGTTTTTTTTGTGGTTACAGGATATTTGACAAAAAGTGCCATTAGTATAAGTATTGCACAAAGTGATCCTGCTATAACATATA
>CAIRHD010000061.1 GCA_903878265.1 uncultured Bacteroidales bacterium
ACTTTTGTGTCGCCGGCTTTGCCTTTTTTGGTGCTTATCAGCACAACACCATTGGCACCCCGTGAACCGTAAATAGCTGTGGACGAAGCATCTTTCAAAATATCGACAGATTCAATATCGTTGATGTTGATACTTGTAAGCGGGTTGATTGCAGCACCGGTCTGGTTCAAAGATTCGGTTGACAAAGGCACTCCATCAACAATAAAAAGAGGTTCGTTATTAGCAGTAATGGACGAAGAACCACGGATACGCATGCGAGTTGCACCGCTCACCTTTCCGTTGTTGGCTTCAACAAACACACCGGCAGTTTTACCTTGCATGGCTTGTTGTACCGAAGGCACTGGGGTGCTTTTGATCAAGCTTCCATCCACTTTCGAAATGTTGCCGGTAATTTTTGATTTGATCTGCGATCCGTAACCAATAACAACGATTTCGTCGAGGGTTGTAGCAACTGGAACCAATTTTACATCATACAAATTGGAAACTCCAATAGCAACTTCTAGTTTTTCCATCCCTACCGAGCTGAAAATAAGTGCTTTCGCGATAGGAGGAACAGATAGTTGGAATTTGCCATCTACATCGGTCAAAGCCCCGATTGTTGGATTGTCCTTCACAATTACTGAAACACCTGGGATTGTCGAGCCATCATCGGCAGATGTTACCACCCCCGAGATTTGTCGGTTTTGCGCATTCGCTATGTGCACGAAAATTATGCACATCAACGATAATAACAAGTAGATTTTTTTCATAAAGTACTGTTTTTTGGTTAGTTATTGGTTAGTTGTGTTAATTGGGATTAGCTTTGAATTGGGTTGCTTTTTGAATTTAACCTGCAACTTAATAGCTTGTTTTTGGTTAAATAACCGAGCTGTTTTTGGTAGAAAAATTGCCCTGTTTTTGGTTATTCAAATGTATAAATAAAGATTTGAATATGGGCAGATTATTTTTAACAATTTTTTAGAAAAATAAATTACAGCACGTATTGAGATAAAAGGGAAAGCAAAACCATTGTTCTTTGAATAAACTTTTTACTTTTACTGACTTATTCGCGAACACTTTTTTCACAAAATCATCAGCACTATGCTCAAAAACTTTAAAGTCCCTAACAATATCGTTATCGTTTTTTCGATAATCATTATTGCTGCCATTTTAACCTGGGTTGTGCCGGGTGGAAAGTACGACCGGCAAACCATTAAAGTAAATGGTGTAGAACGGACAGTTATTGTTAACAATACGTATAAAAGCATCGACAGCCACCCCCAAACCTGGCAGGTTTTTGCCGCCTTTTATAAGGGATTTGTGAATATGTCGCACATCATCGTTTTCATTTTAATGATTGGCGGTGCTTTTTGGATAATGAACGAAACCCGTTCTATCGATATTGGAATACTCTCTTTCCTTACTTTAACCAAGCGCTTTGAGAAATGGAAATTTATCCGGTTTTTAGGTGTTGATAATATCATTATGACCTTTATTATGGTAATTTTCAGTGCATTCGGGGC
>CAIRHD010000062.1 GCA_903878265.1 uncultured Bacteroidales bacterium
CGAAGTATCTTCCCTGTATTTTGATTGTTCGCCTTGATATTGAATTTGGCGGATGCCCATATCTTGAGCAAGGGTTTGCAATTCGCAGTTCCCACTTTTGGCGCAAACAAGGCAATCGGTAGGGTGGTCGCTAAGTATGAGCTCGAGTACGGTTTTGCGGCTGTTGAGTACACGGATATTGTGCGTGCTAACTTCCATGCCTTCGTAACAATCAGTTGCACAGGCAGGTGCTAAGTTGCGGCGTCCTTTAACTTCCACAACGCAAACACGGCAACCAGCCGGTTTATTGGTGATGTCGAAATCGTGGAGGTGCAAGTAACAAAGGGTTGGGATATTGATGCCAACAGATTTCGCCGCATCCAATACGGTAGTGCCGGGAGCTACTTTTATTTCTTTATTATCTATTTTTACATTAATCATTTCCATGGTTTATTCCCCTTTCTTACTTGATAAACACTGCGTTGAACTTACATTTTTCCAAACATGCACCGCATTTGATACAGGTAACCTGATCAATTACATGGATGCCTTTGCGCTCACCGGCAATAGCATTTACTGGGCAGTTGCGGGCACAAGCTGTACATCCTACGCAGTTTTCAGCTTCAATTACATATTGAAGCAGCGCTTTACATTGGCCACTCGGGCATTTATGGTCAACTATATGGGCCAAATACTCATCGTAGAAATTGTCCATGGTCGAAAGTACTGGATTAGGAGAAGTTTGTCCCAGCCCACAAAGTGAAGTGTCCTTTACTACATGGCTCAGGTTGCGTAACAGGTCAAGATCTTTCATCGTGCCTTTCCCTTCGCAAATTTTCTCCAACATCTCGTTCAAACGCTTGTTCCCGATACGGCATGGGGCACATTTCCCACATGATTCTTCAACTGTAAAATCGAGGTAGAATTTTGCGATCGAAACCATACAGTCATCTTCATCCAGCACAATCATTCCGCCCGATCCCATCATGGAACCCGCTGCTGTTAGCGAATCGAAGTCGATTTGTATATCAAGATGCTTTTCGGTCAGGCAACCGCCGGATGGGCCACCGGTTTGAACAGCTTTAAATTTCTTGCCATCTTTAATGCCACCACCAATTTCGAAAATAATATCGCGCAGAGTGGTTCCCATCGGAACTTCGATAAGTCCAACATTGTTTATTTTTCCTGCCAATGCGAATACTTTGGTCCCTTTCGATTTTTCACTTCCAATAGAAGCAAACCAGTCAGCGCCTTTGTTGATAATTACAGGGACATTGGCAAACGTCTCTACATTGTTTACATTGGTTGGTTTTTCGAGGTAACCCGAAACACTTGGAAATGGAGGTTTAATGGTTGGTTCGCCACGCAAGCCTTCCATGGAATGGATAAGGGCAGTTTCTTCGCCACAAACAAATGCCCCAGCACCGTAGCGGATATCTATTTCAAATTCAAAATCGGTTCCGAAAATATTTTTACCAAGCAATCCAAATTCGGAAGCTTGTTTCATGGCAATTTTTAGCCGTTCGACAGCCAATGGATATTCGGCACGGATGTAAACCACTCCTTTGGTTGCACCTATACAATACCCGCATATAGCCATGGCTTCGATTACCGAATGAGGGTCGCCCTCAAGGATTGAGCGATCCATAAATGCACCTGGGTCGCCTTCATCGGCATTGCAGACAACATATTTCTGGTCGGCCTGGCTCTTGCTGGTAATTTCCCATTTCAATCCGGTTGGGAACCCTCCGCCACCACGGCCACGGAGACCGCTTTTTTTCATTTCTTCGATAACCTGGGCTGGGGTCATTTCGGTCAAACATTTTGCCAGGGCAGCATACCCATCGCGCGAAATGTATTCTTCGATGTTTTCAGGATCGATAAACCCGCAGTTACGCAGCGCAATACGCAGTTGTTTGCGGTAAAACCCCATGTGTTTAGAATCGGAAACGCGCTCTTCGGTCTCGGGGTTCACATAAAGCAAACGATTTACCTTGCGGCCTTTAATAACGTGTTCTGCAATAATTTCAATTGCATCGTCGGGTTTCACCTGGGTATAAAATGTGTTATCGGGCATCACTTTCACGATCGGACCTTTTTCGCAAAACCCGAAACATCCGGTTGTGATTACCTGAACTTCATTTTCTAAACCTTTTTCCGAAACCTCTTTTTTTAGGCTGTGAAAAAGCTGTTCGCTTTCCGAAGCCCTGCAGCCGGTACCTCCGCACACCAGCAGGTGCATTTTGAATTGTGTCATATTAATTCCTCCAGGATTTATTACTTGCCTTCAATGTTTTCGTAGTTAACAGGGATAATGCCATCGAGCAGTTCGCCGTTTTTGATGTATTTTTCAATAATCTGATCGGCTTTTTTTGAGTCAACATACCCAAATACCAACGGCTGATGTCCTGGACGTGTTACTTCAATTGTAGGTTCGGCATAGCAATAACCCATGCAGCCGGTTTGGGATACAATGGCGGGAATGCTGCGTTTGTCGAGTTCGTTGATCAAATAGTCCATTACTATTTTGGCTCCCGATGCAATGCCGCATGTGGCCATTGCCACCCTGATCTGAACCATGCTATCCGGGGTTTCGCTGCGTTCACGAAGGCTCATTTTTGCTTCAACGGAAGCCTTGATGTTTTTTAAATCAGCTAATGATGTGATTTTGGTCATTTGATTTTGATTTTTACTGTTGTTAAAAAGTTGCTTTCAATTTGTTCAAGTTGATTTTATTGCTTCAATGTTATCGTGGATCAAATCCTTCATGAATTTGATCACTTCTATATCGTTTATCGGGATGCTTTCCAGTTTCTCTTTTATTTCGATTGTATCAAATACAAATGTGCCTTCGGGTGTGGAATGTGTATAAATAAAATCAATTTCGGGGTAGGATGAAACTGTTAATGCCAACGTGCCAGCAATATTCCCGGTTGGCAGCCTGTCGATATGCTTGAAGCTAAATTCCACTTCCACTTTAGTCCCTCTACCGGGTTGCGATTGTATCGTCATGCTACCACCTGTTCGCTCGGCATTTTGCTTCAACAAAGGCAAACCAAGGCCAACTTTTCGGGTTGTGCGGGTGGTAAAAAACGGATCCGTAACCTGTTTTACCATTTTGGCATCCATACCTTTTCCATCATCTACAAACCGCAACACATACTTATCTTGAGCAGGAATCTCGTCAATGCTGAGTTCAACCAGCGTTGACCCGGCTGTAACCGAATTCTGCAATATATCAAGGATGTGTAAAGCTAAATCTTTCATGCTATCGAAACGTTGCGTTCCATTGAGTTGTGTAAGGCTTTTTTAATCTCACTAAAAGTACGGCTTTCCATATCGAAAGTAGTAAAAACTTTGCCAATATCTTGTATATAATGAGCATCCGAACTCCTGATTAACGATTTGCCTAACTGATTGCCGATCGATGGCATTATCGACCGTGTTTTGCAATTGGCCGAAATTTCAATTCCATCAATCAAAAGGTCGTCAGGTATAAAACCCAACTGACTTATAATGCTGTAACTTGGCCTGTCGATATGTGCAGGAATAAAAATGCCTCCCAACGAATGTACTTTTTTTTCAATTTGCTCGATGGATTGATCAAGTGCTGAGAGAAGCAAAAAATCAATCTGCTCGATTATATCCTCATTTTCATCAACCACCACCTGATAACCAAATTTTTCGGTATTGTTTGGTATAGATGGTAAATGTTTTTCGAGGTAACGCTGGAATTCATCTAATTTACTGTCATTTTCAAAGAACGTAAGGCAATGTACTTCTTCACGTGTGGTTACTTCGGCTCCCATTAGCACAAATATGCCGGCAAGTTCGGATAATTTGCTAACTAGTTTGCAATGCCGGGTTGAGTTATGGTCGGTTATTCCAATAATATCAAGCCCTTTTTCGCAAGCTTTTTTTATGATGTTTGCCGGACTCATCTCCAAGTTGCCACAAGGCGAAAGTACTGTGTGGATATGAAGGTCAGCCCGGTATTTATTCATTTTTAGAACGTTAGCAGGTTAAATAGTTTTCCTGTTATCTCGAAAGCCTGCTCATTGGTTCCCAACACAGGAATCCCTTCTTCTTCGGCATGAGCCAACATATCTGCATCCGGTTCAAACCCCTTAATCAGTATTACGGCGGCCAATTCTTTAAGCGAAGCAATAGCGATTACATTTTTATGCGTCTGAAGCGTTATCCAAACTCTACCACTGTCAGCATGTCCCATTACATCGCTCAATAAATCAGAAGTATATCCTCCCGAAATTTCACGATTTAAGCCTTGGCTTCCACCAAAAAGGTTCAATTCAAGCGTGGAAATTATATCTTTTACCTGCATATTGGAGAGTGGTTATTGGTTATTCGTTTTTGGTTATCGGTTATTCGTAATTCGTACCTCGTAATTCTTTACTCTATTTGCTTTTCGAGAAAAACTTTTCGTTGCCCCAGATGCTTTTCAGCATTTCGAGCGATTCGTCGGGGGAAAGTTCACCGGTTTGTTCCCTGTTTTTTTGTATGAAAATACATTGCCTGATGTCGGCTTCACCAAGCGC
>CAIRHD010000063.1 GCA_903878265.1 uncultured Bacteroidales bacterium
CGGGTGAAGAAGAACGTGATTTTATCAAGAATTTCTTAGGCCCAACGCTCGCCAAAGCTGGCATGGCCGATAAAAAACTCATTGCCTGGGACCATAACCGCGATTTGATGTACCAACGTGCCAGTACCGTGTTGGATGATCAGGAAGCTGCCAAGTACGTTTGGGGCATTGGTTATCATTGGTACGAAAGCTGGACCGGCGGCGGGAATATTTACGAAAACGAGAAACGCATTGCCGAAGCTTATCCCGATAAGAACCTTATTTTTACAGAAGGCTGCGCCGAAAGCTTTGATTTTGCCAAGCTAAACGAATGGAAATGGGGCGAAAAATATGGCCTGTCTATGATCAACGATTTTAACAATGGAACCGCAGCCTGGACCGATTGGAATGTTTTGTTAGACGAAAAGGGCGGCCCTAACCATGTTGGAAATTTTTGTTTTGCGCCCTTACATGCCGATACCAAAACAGGCGAAATTTATTACCTCAGCTCATACTTTTACATAGGGCATTTCTCCAAATTTATTCGTCCAGGTGCAAAGCGAATAATTAGTTCTGGAAGCCGTGGGCAATTGCTTACAACTGCTTTTAAAAATACGGATGGCAAAGTAGTAGTTGTAGTTATGAACCAGAGCGATGCTTTAATCCCTTACCGTTTATGGATTGCCGGACAAACAGCCGAAGTTACAAGCCTGCCACACTCCATACAAACCCTGGTTGTGGAATAAAAACATCTTCTCATTGTCGGGTTGGCTTTTAGTTGCCCCGACACTATGTTACAAGTTTTCAGTCAAGCTGAAACCCTGTGGGACAAAATAAATCAAGCAGTTGAGTCTCGAAAAGGAACGCCACAAAGGTTCACAAAAAGTTGTTAATCAATATTATAAACTTTGTGATACGTAGAAACTTTGTGTATTTTTGGCGAATAAAGACTTATCGGAGTGGACTCATAGTTACATTAACCAACTGACATTAAGAATAATAGCAATTCTGAAAGCAAGTAAACAGCCAAAATCAAGGAAGAGGGAAATTGAAACCCATATAGAAGGCTACCTCTTGTATTTCCATCGCTTATGCGACCAAAGCCAATACGCAGGTTCGTTTAAAATTGCCTTTTCGAGTTGTTGAACATATAGTCTGGTAATTTCGCCATCAGGCAAGGAGGAAGGATCATCGGTAAGAAGGACTAATTTCAAATCATAAAACCCTCTTTTAACTTTTTGTATATCAACATAAACAACAGGTAATTTGTATTTACGCGCATATTTTTCCGGCCCGTGCAGCCAAGGTGTATCATGGTTTAAAAAATCAAACCAATATGAATCTTTCAGGTTCGAAGGGCTTTGATCGGAAGCCATGAGAAAAGCGTTCGGTTTGGCAACCAAATCAGTAAAAGTGATTGCTGTTTCTCCAATGGATGCAAGTTTCGTATTAAATTTTGCCCTGTGGGTTTTGACAAACTTATCAACCAATTGATTACTTAAGGGTTTGTAAAACCCAACTATCGGATATTTTAGCTGCAAACCCGGAGACAAGGATCCCCATTCCCAATTGTTGTAATGAGCAGGTACAGCTATGCTGCTGATTCCTTTGTCAAAATAATAATCGCCCAATTCGGGATTAAGAATATGGTGTCTCCGTATAAGTTCTTTGCCGCTCATTGTAAAACCTTTTATGCTTTCGAGCGAAATGTCGCACAAATGGTGGTAATATTTAACAGTAAGTTTCCTGATTTCCGCTTCATCCTTTTCCGGAAAACTACTGCTCAGGTTGGCATGTACCACTTTACGCCGGTATCCAATAACATGATAAATGATAAAATAGACCAAGTCGGAAAAAAGGTACATTACACTGAATGGCATAAAACCTACCAATATAATCATGAACCTCAAAAAGAAATAAGAGAGAATTTTCATGGAAGTGTAGTTTTATTGATGTGGTATTTTTCTTGGGTTGTCAGATATTGTTGAATTTAGGAGGCTGGATGTTACGAAAACCATTTATATCTTATGATTTATGTATCATAAAGTCAAAGAATTCACCTTCATTGCTGTCTGGTGTATTCTCTTTTTTGGATGTACTATTTAGGTTATAATTGTACGCTATTCCCAACTTGAGTTTTTGGGCTTTGATTAATTCAATTTGCGCAGACCCTACATTATTGTGTTTAAAACATAAACCGGAGATAAGCACCAACTCCAGGGTTCATATTTTTATAATTATCGAGTTTTACCATCAACCAATGAGCAGTTATGCCAGGCTCTACAACCATGCCATTCCCAAAAGTTAAAGCTGCCCCACCACCGGCAAACATCCCAACCCCAATGCCTCCTTGATATACAGGAAATGTTTGGGTATTCCCGTTAGGCACATAAATGTTATTGCCATATTGGTTAACCATATCATATTCAACCTCTGCAACATAAAAAGAACATTGCTTCACTTTTGTACTGTTCACATTTAAACCACCGGTAACAAAGTACGAAAATTTATCAGTTTGGGGATATGTCCGTTTTATTCCAATATCGGCATACACACGTTCTTCGGAACCACGCATCGGGCATAAACGATAATCTGGAGGGGTGCTGACCGATGCTATTGGGTCAACCTCAAAAGTAATTACATCATTGGCCTTAAGCTTCATGTAATTAAACTGTATAATCAACGCCAAATTGGGGTTAAAACTAAATTGAGCATACAAACCAGGTTGTATGGCTATTTTGTAGTGCATATTCTCTGGCAAGCCGGCAACAAATACGGTATCGTGCGCATTAAAGGCCTTGTAGATTTCCTCGTATCGCCCTTCATTCGACATAATAAATTCCGCACTGTTCACATTATCAGAACTGCCATTATAGAAAGCCGCCGTATTTTTGGAGGCGTAGTAAACCCCAATATTCAAACCAAATGTCCAACCCCGGCCATTACTGGAATAGTCCACTTCAACATTGTTTTCTTCACCGGATTGTGCATAAGCATTTATACCAGCAAAAATCATTAGATTCGCTAAGGCTATGTTTTTCAGTATTGTTTTCATAGAAATGTATTGAAATGGATTTACAAAAAGCTTAAAAGGAGGCGGATGTTAAGGTAAGTTACGCAGCAACCTATCAACAAAAGGAAAACGGTAAGCGGCAGCGAATTGTTGTATTTGCCCATCACCTTTGGGGAACTTGTAAGGTAAATTTGTGCAAAAATAGTAATTGGCAACTGGATACTGAGCAACATTTGCGAATAAATCAGCCCTTTGAAAGGATTGCTGATCACAAAAATAACCAATAATGCCGGCACAAGCGAAATGAGTACACCGAGGCGCGAATGATTGTCCTTCATATCGAAAGGCTCGCCAAAGAAACCAGCAAAAATACTTCCGCCAGCCATGGCAGAGGTAATTGTTGAAGCAATTCCAGCCATTAACAAAGCTATGGCAAATACAACGGCTGCATTTGACCCTAATAAAGGCACCAACATATTTTTAGCTTGCTGGAGTTCGGCCACAGGTAATTTATGTTTGAAGAAAGTTGCTGCTGCCATAAGAATCATGGCACTGTTGATGGCCCAACCAACAATCATCGAAAACAGTGTATCGAGGAATTCGTAGCGCAATTGCTTGTTTTTTATCGTTTCGTCTTCGAGGTTCCATTGCCGACTTTGTATGATTTCGGAATGTAAAAACAGGTTATGCGGCATTACCACAGCACCGAGCACGCTCATAATTACAATCATTGATCCATCTGGAAACGTGGGTTTTATCCAGCCAATAATAGCTTGGTTCCATGCTATGTCGGCTAGTGTAAGCTCGTAAATAAAGGATAGACCAATAAGGCTCACAAAACCGATGATCCACTTTTCGAGCTTGCGGTACGAGTTTGAAAACAACAGGACAATGATTGTAATGAGAGTAATTATTGCACCAATCCTAATGGGAATCCCAAACAACATTTGCAAAGCGATTGCACCGCCCAACAATTCGGCTAATGATGTGGAAACCGATGCAACTATTGCCGATGAAAGCACAGAGCGCGAAACCCAGCGAGGTGTGTGTTTTGTGGTGGCCTCCGACAAACACAAACCTGTTGCAATACCAAGGTGAGCAACATTATGCTGCAAAACTATAAGCATGATGGTGGAAAGGGTAACCATCCACAAAAGTTCGTATCCATAATCGGCTCCGGCAGCAAGGTTTGATGCCCAGTTTCCCGGATCAATAAAACCAACTGTTACCAACAATCCGGGGCCGATGTATTTGAAAATTTCCAACCCACCAAGACCTGGTTTATGGTCTCGGCGACGAAGGTCCTTTATTAAAGTATAAAACGGAAATTTCACAGTCTGTTTGGTTGCTACAGCGCAAAGTTAGGTATTAATACTATGAATCTGTACCCAAAAACCCCAAAACCAGGAAATGCTCATTTGTAATAACGGAATTCTAATAATCAAAATATTGTAATTCAAGAGCATACTATAAAAAAAATACCAAATTTTCAATTCGTCGAAATATTTGTCATTTAGATTGCTTAAATCGCGCCTATATAATAACAATCTGTTTCGCTCCAGACAAAAACTATAAGTTCACTTCATTTTGTGTCCAGATAACAAAAAAACAAACCCGAATTTTCAGGATCCGGGTCAGGTCAAATTTCAGCGATTTGGAGCTTTCTATTTTTTCTCTTCGGTTGCAGCGGCAGGTGCATTTTGTATTTTAATTTTTTCCTTTTTGGTCAGGCCCGAAAGGATTTCAACGTTCACGCCATCGCTGAGGCCAGTTTTAATCGTTCGTTTTTTAAATACCTGTGGTGTAGATTCAACTTCTACCCATGCTGTATCGGCTTCGTATTTCACCAGGCTTTCCTGCACTGACAAAACACTGTCGCGGCGCTCAAGCACTATGTCGGCATTAGCACTGTAACCGGCGCGGATAAAAAGGTTATCCTTTAATGATACAGCGGCACGTATTTCGAATTGTATAGCTCCGTTTTCTTCAACCCCTTTAGGCGATATATGCTCAAGCTTGGCTTTGAATTTCTCAGTATCAATGGCACCTACAGTCATAATCAGTTCCATGCCTTCGTGAAGCTTGCCAACTTCCGATTCATCAACCTTGCCCTTAAATATCATTTCGCCCATATCGGCAACTGTAGCTATGGTTGTGCCGTCATTAAACGTATTGCTTTCAATTACCGAATTACCAACTTCAACTGGTACTGTGAGGACCATCCCTTCAATGGTTGACCTGATAATCGTATTGCTTACAGCCCCTGATGTTTTGCTTATTCCATCACGTATCAACTGGAGGTTGTTTTCGGCAGATTCAAGGTCTTCCTGGGCAGTTTTAAGGGAAATTTCGTAATTCTGGATTTCGGCTTTGGAAATTACCTTGCTATCGAAAAGCGACTTTTGCCTGTCGTAATTTTGTTTGGCATTATCGAGGTTGATGTTCGCGCGTTTAACCCTTGATTCGGCTTCACTCAAATTGATCATATTGGGAATAATTCGCACTTTGGCAATCATATCACCCTTTCTGACTTTTTGCCCGGCTTCGACATATAATTCTGAAATGATCCCGGAAACCTGTGGTTTTACTTCGATTTCCTTGCGTGGGACTACTTTTCCAGTTGCAACCGTTTTCTTGACTATACTCGTAACCTGAGCGGTGGTTGTTTCAAATATCACTGGTTTTGCCTGCGATTTCTTGTACAGATAAGCTATGGTGCCAACAAACACCACCAGGATAATAATTCCAATCACTATTTTAAAAGCCTTCTTCATGTATGCTTATGTTTATAGGTTTGTTTTACAATTTATTCGTATCGAAGTGCGTCAATCGGTTTGATGCTTACAGCTTTACGCGCTGGAATCAAACCGGCAACAGCACCCGAAATTACAAGTATTACCAAGGCTGTTATTGCCATATTAAAGTCGATGCTTGGATTTTTAAACATATCAGACTCCGCCCCGCTTGATTTTATGGCGTAGTTAACCCCTTCGAGAATTCCAACCCCAATTACCAGTCCAACATACCCGGCAAAAGTTGTGAGGAAAACCGATTCGGTTATGATTTGAGAAATGATGTTCCAAGGCTTTGCGCCAATAGCGCGTTGAATTCCAATTTCTTTGGTGCGCTCTTTTACAATTACGAGCATTATATTGCTGATTCCAATCACGCCAGCCATCAAAGTACCAATCCCAACAATCCAAATCAAACCATTTATACCTTGAAAAAGTCCAGTCATCTGAGTGTATTCTTTTTGCATGTTGAAAGAACCGATTGCTTCTTTATCGTCGGGCGAAACCGAATGACGGCGTTTGAGTAGTGCAGCGGCTTTTTCTTCAACGATTTCTGCAGGCGTACCTGGTTTTGAGGTAAAGGCAAACCAGCCAATAATATCGCCCCAATTGTAAACCCTTTGGAAAGTGGTAAGCGGAATAAAAATGCTTTGCTCTTTGTCGCCACCAAAACTAACCCCTGAATTTTTGGGTTTAAAAACTCCAACCACTTGAAAATAAACGCCCCGTATTTGAATATATTGACCAATCGCCTGCTCGCCTGGTTTGAAAAGAACTTCGTAAACTTTATTTCCGATAACTGCAACTTTTCGTTTTTCCTTTAAATCGGCATGGTTTATAAACCTGCCGTTGAACACCACCACCGGATCAATCAGGTTCCATTCAGGATAATCGCCCATAACCGAAAATGAACCGGATTTAGTTCCACGTATCACATTGTTTCCATTTTCACCGCCACCTCCTTCTGTTCGTGGAGCCAAATATTCAATTTCAGGAATTTCGCGCCGGAGTGCATCAATATCATCATTTTTAAAATTATATTGCCTTGCCCGCGGAAGGCCTTTGTATGGAATAGTTGTAGGCCGGGTCCACATGAAAACGCTGTTGGTTGCAAAGTCACCAAAATCACTTGTAACTCCATTACGCAAGCCATTTCCCGAACCAAGCATAATTACCAACATAAAAACACCCCAAAACACGCCAAAGGCCGTGAAGAAAGTGCGAAGCTTGTTCTTCTTCAAAGCACTCATAATTTCCTGCCAGCGGTCGAGGTCGAACATGGTTAGTAGTTGATTGGTTGATTGGTTGATTGGTTATCGGTATATTGGTTGATCGGTTATTGGTTGATTAATTTACATTTCCGATGTTCTGCTGTTCTATTGTTCGGATGTTCTATTGTTCAGCAAGTAAGCTCAATCCACATTCCAACATCCCCAATCCGAAATCCGAAATCCCACATCCGAAATCCTTACTCATCCCTCAAAGCCTCAATCGGTTTAATGGCTGCAGCTTTCCTGGCGGGAATAAATCCGGCAAGGGCGCCGCTAAAAACCAACAAAGCCAGGGCATATAGAGCAACTGTGAGATCAACAGAAGGTTGCGAGAAAAACTTTGATTCAATCTTGCTACCAACTGTTTCGAGAACCACGACACCTAACACTAAACCAAAGTAACCTGCGAAAGATGTGATAAGAACAGCTTCCTGTAAGATTAGACTTACTATGCTCCAGGGTGTTGCCCCCATTGATTTGCGGATTCCGATTTCCTTGGTGCGGTCTTTTACAACTATCATCATGATATTACTTACACCAACTATACCAGCAATAATAGTCCCGAAACCGATTATCCAGATGAAAAGACGAATACTGGAAAATAAGCGCATAAATTTCTGATAATTTTCAAGGCTGTTCCATGTGAAAATGGCACGCGGGTCGGCAGGATCGAATTTATGCAGTACTGCTAATTTCGCCTTTACATCCTGCTCAATTTTTTTACTCTCTTCAACAGAAGCATTTCCAACAGTCAAAGCAATGGTATTAATACGGTTATCCCCCGAAAATACCCGTTGGGCAGTGCTGATCGGCAGATAGATCAAACGCATATTATCATCGCCATTATTGCCTTCGTCAGTAAAGGTTCCCACCACTTTAAACGGAACTCCGTTCACGTTGATATACTTACCAATTGGAGCTTCCCCTTTAAAAAGGGCTTCCTCAACCTGGGTGCTGATGGTAGTTACTTTTCGGAACTGATCTACATCGGGTTGGTTGATGTACCTGCCTTTAATGATTTTTATCTTTTCGATTTCGCCATAATCAGGATAAATATTCCTGACGTTAAAACTCCCAAACTGTTTTTTATAGGATAAGGTGTTGGTTCCCCAAATATTATACCGCGACGAACTTTTATCAATCCCTTTGACCGTATTTTTAACGGCATCATAATCTTCGTTTACCAATTGAATGTTCCGTCCGGGTTTCATGCCTTTATAGGGCAAACTCGTTTGTCCACTCCAAACCCAGATTGTATTGGTTGCCGATGATTCGAACTCCTTTTCAACACCATGCTGTAAACCGTTTCCCGAACCAAGCAGGACCATCAGCATAAAAATTCCCCAGGCAACACTAAAACCAGTCAGGAATGTCCTGAGCTTGTTCTTCTTAATAGTACTGAAAATTTCCTGCCATTTATCCGTGTCGAACATTTTTTGGAAGGTTATTGGTTGGTGATTGGTTATTAGTGATCGGTGATTGGTAATCGGTGATTTTGTATTGTTTACTCAAAGCAGTGCAATAAATATTTTGTCTCTTTTAAAAGTTTGGCCATCCAACTTTCAGTCATACAAAGGCGTGCCCTCACTTTGCCTTTTGACTTTTGACCATATTTACCCAGTCTTTCCATTTACCAAATCATGCTCGATCAATCCGTCTTTCAGATGTATAATCCGGTTGGTCATGTGCGAAATGTCGTTTTCGTGCGTAACAATTATTATGGTAATGCCTTCGCTGTTGATTTCCTTCAGAATCTGCATTACTTCATAAGATGTAGTGGTGTCGAGAGCTCCGGTTGGTTCATCGGCAAGTAATACTTTTGGTTTCGATATCAGGGCGCGGGCAATGGCAATACGCTGTTTCTGTCCGCCCGACAATTCATTTGGCATGTGTTCGGCCCACTCGGCAAGGCCCATTCGCTCAAGATAATCCATTGCAATGCGATTCCGCTTTTTACGGTTAACGTTTTGGTAATAGAGCGGCAAAGCCACATTTTCCATGGCATTTTTGAACGAAATCAGATTGAACGACTGGAATACAAAACCAATATACTGGTTGCGAAGGCCAGCCGCCTTTGTTTCGCTTTGGTTGCGGATAAGGGTATTATCGAGAAAATACTCACCGGCATCATATTCATCCAAAATGCCAAGAAGATTCAGCAAAGTTGATTTACCCGAACCGGAAGATCCCATGATAGACACGAACTCGCCAGCCTTTATATGGAGGTCTATGCCCTTCAGCACATGCAATTTATTGTTGCCGGTGATGTACGATTTATTTATTCCGTTCAGACGGATCATGAAACTTGTGTTTTTTTGTATTTTGATATATCTACAATAACTGATTTTATCAATTATTCGTATTTTTACCTAACTATTAATTTTTCAGACTTTAATACCAATAGATTTCTTCGAAGTTGGCCCTAAAGACCACAAAAAATGCTCAGTGAAAGTCAACAGTGTTATAGACGAATAAAATCCGAATTAGTTACAATGCCCAATCAATATTATAATCACTGAAAGCTAAAAAAGTGAAAGCACAGTATAAAAGTTGAAATGATTATCGCGGCAAGTTCCAAAAAACCAAATATTTCGAATTAAAAATCCCCATCACAAGATTTCCGAATGACAGGGATTTTCAATATTATTGATTTAAGGTTATTGCAGAGGAGTTACAACTTCTAATACTTCCGGCAGATCCATCCCCAATGTTTTGAGATGCGCTATTGTCGGAATCCCATTTTTATTCCATCCACGGCGAGCATAAACGGCATCGAGCAATTGTTCGTACCTGTCTTCGCGGTAAGCGCGGGTAGCTTTCATTTTCTCTTCCAAAGTCATTTTCGATGGATCCATGCCAATTAAATCAACAAGTTGACCATCGTACCTTTCCTGACGGCTGAGATATTCTTCCTCGGTTACTGGGCCTGCCGCACGATAAGGTTGAGCATCGTGTTTACGAAGGCCTTTCCCACAACGGATATCAAAAATACGCTGGAAATTATATACACGCTCACTTTGGTGGATAAGTACTTCCTTATTGAAATCGTTGCCTGTAACTGCTTTGTAAATTGCAACATAGTTATCAACGTGGCCAGGAACTTTTCCAGGTTCGGCATGAGTGTGGTTATCTTCCGGTTCCACATCGTTCCATGGTAATTTGCATAATCCCTGTAGGCCAAACCAGGTGCGGAACATAGGAAAATAGTGCAAAGCTTCGGCCTTTTTCTCAAAAGTAGGTATCTGGTTGTTTACCATATCCATGAAAATAAGCCAGGCTTCGTCGTGCTGCGGGCCTTTATTGGTCATGGCATAGCCACCTTGTTGGGCAAGTGATTCCTTTGAAACATATTGCGAATATTCAAGGCCTTTATTTTCCATGCCAATATCCTGCATAAAACCAGCATCGCCCCAACCATTGGCTGCAAACATTTCTTTCATTTTATGTACGCCTTGTCCTGCAATTTTTCCAAAACCTTCGCCACGCGAAACCATATGAAGCAGTTCCATGGCCATATCGGCATTGCCAAAGTTCATTTTCATACCACCGGTACGTTCGTCGTTTAGGATGCCGTTTTCGTAACATTCCATTACAAAACCAAGGATAGTACCCCACGAAATAGTGCAAATACCATAGGTGTCGCAGTAAAAGTTGGATTCGATTGTGAAGTCGGGATTGAAAATTCCGGCTATGGACCCTAATGAAGATGTGGATTCGTATTCAGGTCCGTCGACAATTACTTTTGAGCCTTTGTATGGGCCGGAACGAAGTTCGTAGTTATCGACACCCTTGGCACAAGCCATATTGCAACCAATCCAGCAACCGTCAGGTACGCCTTGTGTGAAATAGGATTTCCAAACATCGCCCGAAATTTTAACGGCATCGGGATGGCTTCCAAATTTAAAGTTATTTACCGGCAACAAATCATAATCGTTCATCACGAGCGTGAGGTGGGCGGTCCCTTTGCTGCGCATTTCGCATTGTTTGTCGTCGAGTTCGCGCATTTCGCGGTTAAAAACCTTACCACGTTCCATAATTGCCTGAAGATCGACAACGCCATTCCGGTTTCCGGTAACGCCTTTGGAATGGGCAACCACAGCTTTTATTTTTTTATCCCGCAACACGGTGCCAATGCCTCCACGTCCGGCTTGTTTTAGGCGGACAAGTTTGCGCTTTGAATCGAAGAAACTGAAATTGAGCATGCCAATCAGGGAGTTGTCGGCAGCAGTGCCGGCCGAAACTACCGAAACATTGAGGCGGTCTTTTTCGGTTGTGGCCAAGACCTCTGTAAGGTATTCGGCCATTAAATGGCTATCGTTGCTTTCGTCGCTGGCTTCGTATATCTCCACCACTTCGCGGGTTTCATCAATCAAAACAATAACATCCTTGTCGGATTTGCCTTGCAGTTCGAGCGAATCGAAGCCTGCAAATTTCATAAAGGGGCCAAAGAATCCGCCAACATTGCTATCGACCGGGATATCGGTTTGAGGCGATATAGTTACAACCAGGGATTTTCCGGTTCCTGAGTATTGGGTTATGCCGCAAATAGGGCCGGTATTGATTACGATTTCATTTTCAGGATCGTTCCAGCGGGTGCTTGGTGTGGTGGCATCCCACAGCAGTTTGAGGCCAAAACCTTTTCCACCGGTGAATTTTTCCTTCATGTGTGCCGATACAGGTCTTTCTTTTATTTCGCCACTGCCAACGTTGACATAGAGGGTGCGGTTGTTGTACCCTTTTTCGATTGGTGCCCATGTATATTTGTACGAATACAGGAGTTTGTGGGTGTTCTGAAAATTTTCGAGGCTCATAATATTGGGTTTATTTCTATCTGTTAATCAATTCACAAAAGTATAAAATGGGATTGATGTACAAGGTTTTTTAAACAAAATTTACGATATGAAAATACATAATAAACGACTACTGTTGAAACAGTTGGTTTCTATGTATTTGCCATTGAAAGGCGATGAGGATTTGAGTCAAATATATTGATTGCCAGCAAAAGAAGACTGGTTTTGTTATAAAGTGTTATGGGTTTTTGCCTGGGAAAGATGCGGTTTCGTGGCCATGGTTAGGAAAATTTCAAATGACTTGGTCACTTTATATCCAACAGGATTTGAAAATTCCAAACTCTGTTGGGCGGGATTGAAAATTGCGCCAAGCGGTAGCTCAATATGATCTTGAAGACTCGCAATAGGGTTAAGAACTGCCTCAATGTCATTTTGAGCTGTCTCAATGTCATTTTGAGGTCTCGCAATGGAGGTATGAGGTCTCGCAATGGAGGCGTGAACTGTCTCAATGTCATGTTGAGCTGCCTCAATGTCATGTTGTGGTCTCGCAATGGAGGCGTGTGGTCTCGCAATGGAGGTGTGAGATCTCGCAATGGAGGTATGAGGTTTCGCAATGGAGGTGTGAGGTCTCGCATTGGATGCGTGAACTGTCTCAATGTCATGTTGAACTGCCTCAATGTCATTTTCGGGTCTCGCAATGGAGATGTGAGGTCTCGCAATGGAGGTATGAGGTATCGCAATGGAGGTGTGAACTGCCTCAATGTCATGTTGAACTGCCTCAATGTGATTTTCGGGTCTCGCAATGGAGATATGAAGCCTCGCAATGGAGGTATGAGGTCTCGCAATGGAGGTGTGAGCTATCGCAATGGAGGTATGAGCTATCGCAATGTAAGTTTGACTTGCTTCTCTGTAGTGTCGGGGTGACTGGAAAAAGTCGCCCCGACACAAATAGGCTTATGGCGATGATAGTGTGCTTGAGGCAGGTGATGCCTTTGAACTGGATTTGGGGATGGAGAAAATTGCCTGTGCGATTGGCTTATAAATAAAAACACCCCTGATTGGATTGGTTGGGGCGTTTTTTTATTGGTGGGGGTGTGATGTTTGTAAAACCAAACGAAAGGATCTGGGAGGGGGCGGTGGTGACTATATGAATTTCCAAATGTCTTCAATGAGCAGATTATCGAATGTTTTTATATGATCTTTCAAAATATTTTCAGTCATCATTCTGGGTCTAATGTCGCAGTAATAAACGCCATCAAGTGGATTGAGTTTGACAGTGTACCCTTTGAAGTGTCCTGGAAGGAAAGTTGCACTGATACCATATTCATTTAATCGCTTTGTGTTTTTCCGCTGAACATCATTGAGAAAAATAGCGATATGCGGAGTTTGCTTATCCGTTAATTTATTGTAAAGGAATTTATCAATGAAAATTTTGTCAATACGGTCTTTGCTCGATGTTTTTATGGAACCGATAACTTTCACTTCGCTATCTTTCTCAATAATCAGATCATGTTGATAACTCATATTAAACTGTTCATCGCCAGCAACGATTATAGGAACTTGTATTACTCCGGCAGTACAAGTAATTCCAATTTCTCGAATGATTAATCGAATAAAATGTTCAAACAAATCACCGTTTAATTTACGTGCTGTGTTTGATTGTCCGGCTGGTAAGCCGTCTAATGCCGAGCCAACAGATTGCTGAATAGTGTATGTTGAGTTGTTGAGAATTTGTCTTAACGATTCATCTTTTTTGTTGACAGTTTTAATGGTTCGCAAAACTCTTAAAAACTCCTTTGAAGCCGTTGCAAATGTTTTTGCATCATACATCAAGTTAGTGTTTATCGGTCTTGTGATTTGGAAATTGCCTTCTTTCTTGTATTGATAAAAGCAATAGTGGTTTTCGTTTTGAGAAACAATTGTTGCCTGTAAATTTTCTCTTATATAATCCAAGTATTCATCACAGAATGTAATGTATGCTTTCAGGTCAACAAATTTGTTTTTGTCTTTAGCTTTGTTTACGAGATGCTTTAAGTTCATCGTATTGAGTTTCGTCTTTTCTGGTTTTCAAAATCATATTTTATCCACTTGTTAATGTTCCAATCTTCAACAAGTTCTATGCGGTTCGCTGCCCAATCTAAGTATTCTGGTGATAAATCGCATGCCAACCATTTACGTTGTAGTTGCTCTGCGCAAACAGGAGTTGTACCCGAACCACAAAAAGGGTCAAGCACAGTGTCGCCAATGTTTGAAGAAGCTAAAATTATTTTGCGTAAAAGTTCTTCAGGTTTCTGTGTAGGGTGTGGAGTCTTTTCGTGCATGCCATTGCACGTTGTTGGTACTTCAATAAGATCTTGGGGGATTTCCAGAACATCTTTTGGTTTTGCTCCAAGTGGATTTGGCTCCCAAATCTGATTTCCGTTTTTACCGTTTCCGTACTGACTTGTCTCTGCTTGCGGATGACTTGGATATTTCAATGTATGTTCGCTGTATGGAAGACGTATTGAATCAATATTGAAAGTAAAATTCTTTGTCTTACGAAAATGCAAAATACTTTCATGACTTCGTCCCCAGTCACTGCCTAAGTTTGCTTTGTTTTTGTAATTCCAAATAATCCAACGACAACCTTTAAAATATTTTGTTGCCGGATGTTTCAAGTCGGCTAAAATTTCTGAAAAGCCACAAATGAAAAGCGTTCCTGTCGGTTTCAAAACTCTGGCAGCTTGTTCAATCCATTGCATAGAAAATCTGATGTATTCTTCTTGGCTTTCAAAAGTGTCCCAATCAGCTTTTTTGATGTTGTATGGCGGATCAGCAAAAATCAGATCAACACTTTCCTCTTTCAACGATTTTAGCCACTCAATACTGTTGCCTTGCCATAGTTGACCGTGTGGATGCTGATAAAACAAAATAGGTTTTTGACTTCCATTTTGTGAAACAACATATAGCTGGCGTTCTCCTTTTAGTTGAACTTCGCCAAAAAAGGTTGGAAGTTCTTTATTTCTCATTAATGTTTTACCCATTTCGTTGAGTTTTTAAGTAAGATACTTTTTGTTCCGCTACTTTCAAAATCTCTAAATCAGCATCTTCGGTTACAATTTTATAGGCGATTTGGTCGCTGAGAAATTCGTTTTGCAATTCTCTTTCGCTAACATTAAAAAAGCAAGCTACTTCTTTGATGAGTTGTTTTGTTGGCTGTCTTTGATTGCGTTCAATTTTTGCAAGTAAAGAAGGGTCAATTCCAAGTTGAGTTGCAACTTCTCTCAATGGCAATACTGCTTCGGTTCTCAATGTTCTGAGATGCTCTCCAAAAGATATGAATTTCAGTTTTGCCGTAGGCATCAGGTAAATTTTTATCCAAAAATATAGGTATAATCATTTATGGACAAATAAAGTCCAAAAAAGTTATTAACAACTGATAAGTATCTTTGCTTGGGGGCAAATCAACATTGCTAAAAAATGGATCAAAATCAAGTTTCAGGTCTCAAGTCCATTTTTTTGTTGACTTAGCTTTAGTGGTAATATTTCTATGCCCCTATTGTTGGCACATCTACTTTTTAGATACATGCCGGTAAATATTGGTTTGTTATCTATACTGTGCAAATGTATTAAAAAGCAGATAACAAAGAGTACAATTACTTTATCTCCAAGCCTTTGCTATTTATACTAACTTCGTTTGCTTTTATATTGGATACAGATGCATAAAATGGAGTATAATCGGTTTTTAGCTTATCTGTAAACTTCTTTTCGATGCCCCAAGGCAATAACATCTACAACAAGTTCGGTATCATAAATATCGTATAAAATGCGGTAGTTGCCTACCCTAAGCCTAAAGCCATCCCTTCCTTTCAACTTCTTGCATCCGGCAGGCCGTAGGTTTGTTGCCAATTTAGAAATTGCAACAAGGATTGGTTTAGCAATTAGGTCGGATAGCTTGTCTAATTGTTTTGTGCTTTTTTGGATAAGGAAACAATATAATCAGCCTTTCTGTTTTCTGTGCTTTAAATAATCATAAAACAAAATACGTTCGCCCTTATCTTCCTTTTTAGCTTCATCATAAATCTTAATGTCTTCCAAACCTTCTATAATTGCGGCAAACTCCTTGGCAGGAAGTATAACCAAGGATTTTTTGCCATTAATGTCTTTAATGTATTGGGGATGTATCGAAATCATATTTCATTTGTATTTATTGTTTGTATATTTTACTTGCGAAAAGCCTTACCCCTGATGACGCACAGTGTGTTTTTAAATGGTTGCCGGAAAATATTGCTCTGCTATCTATACTGTGCAAATGTATTAAAAAATCATTGCCTAAAACAAGGTTATTTTATCTTGGGTGGCATTAAAAATTCTAAGCTCTGATGGCGGAATTGCGAATTCCGCTTAGCAAACCACATAACTTAAAAGAGCTTTCCTTGCCATGTATCCCTGTTTTCCAATTCCTTTTCGATCAAAATCTGCACTTGGTCGCTGCGGAGGCTGCCCCAGGTTGGCCCGGCCTGAAAGCGTGGCGGGGCTTCGCCGGTAAACCTTTCGATCACAAATTTCGGGTTTAGCCTTTCAGTAAATCGCACTATAAAATCGATATACTTTTCCATGGTAAAAAGCTGGAAACGTGCCGGATTCTCGGCGTATTCCTGCGCCATGGCTGTGCCTTTTATAATTTGGAGTTGATGGAATTTGATGGTGTCCAAAGGAAGTTTCGAAACTATTGCGGCTTCGGCAAGCATTTCTGCTTCCGTTTCGCCTTGCAGGCCAAAAATAAGATGTGCGCCAGTATGTATGCCATACTCTGCGGTTTTACGGATAGCAAGCTCCGATTCCTCGAAAGTGTGCCCACGGTTGATGCTTTGCAGGGTTCGGTTGTAGCAGGATTCTATGCCGTATTCGATAATCACATAATGGCTTTTTGCCAATTCTGAAAAGTACTGAAGTTTCGCATCATCAATACAGTCTGGGCGGGTTCCAATCACCAATCCAATAACACCAGGAAATGCAAGGGCTTCATTATAAAGCATTTTTAACTGTTGCAACGAACTGTAAGTATTGGAATATGCCTGAAAATAGGCCAAGTAATTTTTCGACCGGCGGTAACGAACCTGATGAAATTCGATGCCTTCTGTTATCTGTTGGGTGATACTTTTGTTAGGTTGGCAGTACGAAGGGTTAAATGCATCGTTGTTGCAGTATGTGCAACCTCCAATTCCTTTGGTGCCATCGCGGTTGGGGCAGGTAAAGCCGGCATCGATGGTTACTTTTTGCACACGTGTCCCAAATTCTCTCCTAAAATATTCGGAATATGAATTATATCGGCGGTTGTGGCCCCAAGAGAAAAGAGTGTCGGACATACAGAGAAATTATCAGAAAAGAGGCTGGTTCCTGATTGGACCAGCCTCTTTTGGGTTGAAAACGAAAAAGGTTTTGATTATTTGGTGGCGTTCTCAAGCCTTTTCATAATCGAGAAAATAAATACTGCGGCTACCATGCAGCAAATGATGAATATGCCCCAAAGCATGTAAAGATCGATTTTTCCCCACAAAAGGCTGCCAACGAAAAGGAATTTATTTCCAATAGCTGTAGCCAATAACCAACCGCCTTGCATCATACCTTGGAAACGTGGCGGAGCTACTTTGGCAACAAATGATAGTCCGATTGGGCTTAAAAAAAGCTCGGCAATGGTGAGTATAAGATATGAACTCATTAACCAGTAAGGCGATACCCTGCCAGCTTCGGCAACAGCAACACCTGCCATGTCCTTAGGCGAAACCAATCCCAAAGAAGCAACCAAAATGAGTATAAAACCAAAAGCGGCAATTATCATCCCAATGCCAATTTTTCGTGGCGAGGAGGGTTCTTTCCCGATTTTTCCTAGCCAGGCAAAAATACCCATCACCACCGGCGTTAATGCAACAATGAACAAAGGGTTGAAGGATTGGAACACTTCTGGCGAAATCAAGTTGGAAGCTTCGTTATGTGAAGCAAAATAATAACTTAAGAACCCAAAACTAATAAATCCAACTGCCCCTAATAAACGGGTTTGCATTTTCTTGGTAAAGAACACCATCGCGCATCCGGCAACTGCACCAATTACAGATAATATGGACCAAATGTTAAAAAACAAATTGGTATAAGGACCTACATACTGATTTGTATAATCGCGTGCAAACATGGTAAGCGTTAGCCCATTTTGGTGGAACGACATCCAAAAGAAAATTACAACCACAAAAACCAGGGTCAATGCCACTACGCGGGGTTTCTCTTCTTTTGTCGAAATTTGGAAAATCAAAGTAACAAATCCAACAAACAAACCTACTGCCAAACCTAATTTATAGTCGATGTCCTTAATATCGGAATATCCATCGGCAATGTGGAATAAAAATGCAATAATTGCCATCAAGCCCAGTGAAATCATGATGTATTTCATGTTGCTTGCCAAACTTACCGTTGGTTTGCTTTCAGCAACCACCTGGTTTTGCTTTTCGGCCAATGCCAATTTGTGTTTGGAAGGGAGTAATCTGTTGAAGATGATATATATGACCAACGAAAGGATCATAGCACCGGCAGCAATACCGAAAGCATAGTTGAAACCTGTGGAAAACACTTTTATATAATCAGTTGCAAACAAGGAAAGGTCAGCAGCAGACTTGCCGCCTCCAGGGATAAGTGCAGCATTTGCAAGGGTTTGAAACTGGTCAGGATCTTTTAAGGTGCCACCTAAATACTGATGGCAAAGCGATGGGAGATTGGCATTTTCGACATATCCGTTGGTTTTGAGCCAGAATCCTTTGATAGCTTTAGCAACAAAAGGGGCAAAGAAAGCGCCTACGTTAATACCCATATAAAAAATCATAAAGGCACTGTCGCGCAATTTTTTATACTTTTCTTCATCGTACATCTGGCCAACCACAGCTTGTAAGTTGCCTTTAAACAATCCGTTGCCTAACGCAATTGTCAACAATGCAGCAATGGAAACCCATAGCTCGGAACCAGGAATGGCAATGATGCAATACCCGGTAAACATAATTATTTGCCCGATGAAGATTACCGATTTATACTTTTTAGTCCAATCGGCAAGCATACCTCCAACAAGGGCAAGTGCATAAATGGCAAAATAGAACCATGAGTAAATACTACCGGCCGAATCGGCATCGAGGCCATAACGAGCTTGTAAAAACATTACAAGGATGGCCATCATGGTGTAAAAGCCAAAGCGCTCTCCCATATTGGTAAAGAAGGCTACCAATAAACCCTTAGGGTGATTTTTTAACATAGAATTTAGTTTTAGTTTATGATAGGTTCGAAGTATTTTGAAAGGCAAAAATAAACTAAATTCTCAATTAATTGAAAATAACATATTTTATTAGCATCACTATTTAATGAGTTTGACTTCCAACATATAAAATTGGCGACTCACCAAAATCATCGAACAATAAAATGTTTTTCCTATATCATTTTAAGGCAAAAGACTGTATCTTTGTGTTCAGTGAACATGTTGATTTATATTTTGTTTAATCTCAGTTGTAGGAAATTCTAACCACATTTTTAATCATTTAAAAAACAAGCTGTTATGATTACAACTTCCGAACTTTTCAGAAAATATGGCACTCCAACCGAGAGTGGGTCTGCCTACTTAACAAAACTGATCCTGCCCTATCCAATGGTTTTGTCGTGGGATAGAGGCACAAAAATCACTTCCATGCGGTGCCACAAATTAGTGAGCGAAAACTTCAAGAATGTATTTGATGATTTGCTTAAAGAATATGGGCTTATGAGAGTACAACAGCTTGGTATTGATTTATATGGAGGTTGTTTTGCCTACCGGAAAATGCGTGGTGGCAGCGATTGGAGCCGCCATTCGTGGGGAGTTGCAATCGACCTTGATCCGGAAAGGAACCAGCTAAAAGAATCGAAGGTGACTGCAAGGTTTGCAAGGCCGGAATACAAACCCATGATCGATATATTTTACAAACATGGCTTCCTTTCCCTTGGCGTTGAGAAAGATTACGATTGGATGCACTTTGAAATAGGCAGTTAGATGAACAGTTTCATAACATAATCCTGCATTGAACCATGATATTTGCAAGGATTGAATAATGGAAAAACCTCTATCAAAGTCTCATTAAACTAACTTCAAACCATATACTTACACAAAATCGTATATGGTTTGAAGTTCAATTCGGGTATTTTTCCTTTCTGCGAAACGGGAATGATATTTTAAACTATCAACTTACCTTTTAAGTATTTTAACAACCGACAACCCGTCCCCATTTTGTAATCGCAGAAAATAAAGTCCTGGCTTTAAATCCGAAAAATCTAAACGATGAGTATTTCCCCGGAATGATACGAGAGATATTTTAGCTCCCAAAACATTTTCCAACGAGCAGATAGTAAAGGAGGATTCGGCCCCAGATATTGAAATGTCAAGAAAATCATGAACTGGATTTGGTGATATATTTAAGCCAGGAATAGACTGTTCAGCAATTCCAAGAGGAGTTGCCGCAGCCACATTAGATGTAAGCCTGTTGTAAATCCCACTTTTAAATGAAGGTTCGCAAGGTTCTATCCGGACAATTTCGAGATAGTAAGTTGCTATTCCCCCACTATTCGTAAAATCAGTATAGGAATCAACATTAGAAGCTACTGAATCTATAACCTGATAGTTTCCCTGTCCAATCTTACGATGGATCAGATAAGTATAGTATTCAAACCCTTCATAATGGTTCCAGATAAGATTATAACATCCAAAACCAGGCACAATATTCAAATGGATAGTTTTGTGAAAAGGGCTTCTCTCGTATTCATGAAGGTTGTCGTCAGTAACCGAAATTTTGTACCGATCGCTTTTTGTCAATGGTTTTGAAGTTGTATCGACCCAAGATGAAAAAACGTTAAAAGGCACTTCCGCTATTTTTAAAAACTCGTTGTTGGCAGAACCCTCTTTGTAAATATTATAATGGTGGATGCCGGTGGATGAAATTTTTGTCCAGATTAGGCGGTTATGGGCCGAAAGTGTATCAAAAGTGATCATGCACAGCTTTTGGTTATTGTAATTTGCTGATATGCTAACAATTGCTGTACCTTCCATTAGTCGCGAGCACTCCGAACCATCAACCTTAGCCCTGCAAGTGTACGTTCCGGGTTCGGTCTGTTTGCCAAAAATCAGGTTTGAGCCTGTTCCAACAACCGAAATATTGGTATAAATTTCATTTCGAAAAAGTCTGTAAATAATCCCATGCTGCGATCCGGTAAGGCCAACATCAACACCAATGCCTCCGGCAGGGTAGCTGCCACCACCAGCAATATGGAACACCGCAGGTAGTTCTTTAACCAAAACAGCGCGTACATTGGTGCAGCTATCATTTTCAAATTTCACTTTAAGCGAAACATGTTTTTCGCCTAAGGTCAACCAATGAAGCATATATGGCCCACGTCCGGAACCTGAAACTATGGTTGCATCATTGAAACCCCATATAAAACTGGCTGTTTCCGGAGCGCTGCCAGCATAAGTTACTTTAATATCCTGTTCGATGCAAACAATTTCGGGAACTGTAAATGTGCATGTTACATTCGCTTGTGCCCATAAGGCTGGCGAAAGAGCTGCTAATATTGCAGTTAATATTATTCGTAGTTGTGTAAGCATATTCTTTTTTTAAAGGTAAAAAATTAATGGACTGAGGCATTTCTTCTAGAAGCAAATACAAATATAAGAAACAAAATGTATTTTTTGCTATATTTTAATTATCTTGCGAAAAACAACCCGATGGTGATTGTTCATTTTTAAAAGATAGACACCTGATGCGCAATCAGATAAATCGAAAGATATTGGTTTTTGGCAAGAGGATTTCTTTTTCAAAACCCGGCCATCGAGAGCGGTGATTTCATAATCGAATTCTCCAGAAGCATTAATTTCCAGAAAATCTGAAACCGGGTTTGGGAAAATTTCTATTCCTGGAAACCCATGTTCTGCCTCACCAACATTTAGTATTGTTAACGTTTTCTCATCAGAAAATTCAGAAGCTGCAAATGAATTGTCAATAGCTTGAACACTCCAGAAATACGTGCCATCGGGCAAATTGACAGCCAGATCAGCATTATTGCCTGCATTGCCGGATTTTGGAAGCAATAGTTTGCCATTCAATGGGTTGGACATTGCCGGAAGTACATCTTGAGCACCGGAAGTTGTACCGATTCGCAAATTGTAAGTAAGCCCGTTGGTCGGGGTACGATCGTCGGTTGCGGGAGTCCAACGTAGAGTTGCAGAATGTGCATCGATATTCCAAGATAAGCCTTCGGGTACAGTAGGCGGTTGGTTTGCTGAAAAAGTATTGCTGCCATTGGTGTTAGCGTACAAACGTGTTGCTGCAGAACCTGCACCAGTGATCCCGGAAATAAGTAAATCGAGATCGCCATCGTTATCATAATCGCCCCAAGCGGCAGAACCTCTTTCTGCTCCTTCGAGTGGAGCATTTATATCTGTAAAAGTCGTATTCCCATCGTTGTGATAAACCATGCTCGACAAAATACCACAACCCGCATTTTGACCTGTTAGTAAAATATCCGTTTCGCCATCGTTATCGTAATCACCCCAGGCAGCTGTGCCTAACGATGCTCCAATCAATCCAGGAAAAACATTCATGAACTCCATATTTCCGAGGTTGCTGAAAATGGAAGTCTGAGGTTCCAAATATTCGTTAAAACCAGTAATCAACAAATCCAAATCGCGGTCGTGGTCAAAATCGCACCATGCCGAGGATCCTCCTGCCAATGGAGTAATCGCAGATTGAGACATTTCAGTAAAAGTGCTTTTATCGTTTCGATAAATCGATGAAACCAGAATACCACCAAGGTCGCCCATGACGAAAATATCCAGATCGCCATCGTTGTCAAAATCTCCCCAATCAACCCAACAATTGGATACAGCGGGCAATCCGAAATTGGCATCACTAAAAACCCCGCCATTATTGGTGAAAACCTTACAACTGTATGCACCAGCAATCAATATGTCGAGGTCTCCATCGCCATCATAATCGCCCCAAGCCACAGCCCCGTCGGAACCAATATTTGGCAATCCAGCTTCTTTTTGTACAAAAGCCCCGTTGTTGTTCTGGTAAATATAGGTTTTCGAATTGCTGCTGTTGCGGCCACAAGCCAAAATATCGAGGTCGCCATCGTTATCATAATCGCCCCAGGCAACAGCACTGTTGTAAATGCCTGTCAAACCTGCATTTATATTGACAAATTCGCCAGCATCGTTCCTATAAACCGATGCTACATAAGAGCCGCTGCCATGATCACCGGTAATCAAGGCATCCAAATCGCCATCATTATCGTAATCGCCCCAAGCAACCGAACTGCGGCCAACATTTACTATTCCAGCATCAACAAATGTAAATTGTTGTGCCAAAACGGTGCAGCTAAACAGGAGAAAGAAACTTAGTATTGTGTTTTTTTTTGCCATAACAAATTGGAACTAATCCTATCAAAGCGTAAAACAATCCTGTGAATTAAGGAACTAATCTTCGTCCTCTTCTTTATCATTTTGATGAAGAATCATATACTGTTTCACCGATTCGCCATGAAATTCGCTGTGCCGAATTTGACCGCCCGTGCGCCCTACATAAACCATTGAAGCAGAACTTATTAATGAAAGGGATAGGGTTATAACCATCAGGAAACGGACAGATTTTTCGTTTTTCCAGATACTATACAGTGTCAAAGCTGCCAGTAAACCAGTGGGGATAAGCAGGTACATTCCTACTGCAGCAATCTCCTCGTGCCGGCTCACGAGGCTTTTTGCCACTTCAGGAATCGCTTTCATTGCTTCTTCAGCAGGATTCCCTGTTAAAAAAGCGACAATTGCCATCAGTATAGCAAAAACCAGCGTGCCCAGTCCACTAATTTTAATGCCTTTGTGGTTAGTAGTGAAGCCTACAAAAATTAATATTGTACCGATTATCGTACCGATTATCGGGAAGTGATTTATTGCCAAATGAAAATATGCCCAGTTCATTTCGATGAATTTGATGGTTAATAATTCTCTTTGATTCTTAATGGTTTGAATGCTTTTATCAAGATACTTTACCAGTTGCAAATGTAATTAATTTCGCCTGCAACCAAATACCAAAAGCTATTGCATAAAGGTTTGCGTCGAAAAACTTTCGTCTGATTGTTTTATAAGATAGGGCCAAGAGCTAATCCATTATTATCATAGTGAAAGCAGAGATGCCATTCTAATAATTTGGCTGGAAGAGAATATGCTCCCGCAAAAACGATTGTGAAAGACATTTGAACTGATGAGGTGTTTACCAAGCAATCTCCGTTTTTTCGATTGCTCTTACATTATCAATCAGCAGCACTTTTTGCTCCATTTTACGGCTATCGAACCAGAGAGGATCGTTTGGTTTTAAGGAATTATAAAGGTCGATGCTTGTGGCCTTGGGCGAAACGGATCTGCCATTTACTTTAAGTTGCTTTTCCACAGCCTCAAAACCATGTAGCATTAAAGCAACAGTTTTGAATTTGCTGCTGTAGTTTTTTGCTGTAAGTGGCTCGATGGCAATCTTTTTTTCGAAGGGCGAAAAAGTTATTTTCGACTCGAGATAGGTTCCGTTTTCGTAGGAATAGGTATGTCCATCATCCTCGTAATAGGTATAAACCGATGCTTCCGTACCAAAATATACATGTACAAAAAGCGTATCCGAAGGCTTCTCCGAAGTGCTTTGAACCAAGGTTTGCATCGGGATAATGCTGCCACCTTTTGCAAAAACAGGGAGTTTATCCAAAGGACATTCGATTAAAATTTCCTGTTCGCCTTCGTATTTCTGTCCATTAAAAAAGTCGAACCACTGGCCTTTTGGCAAATAAACTTTTGTGATTTCTTTAGTGCTTTCAACCGGTGCCACCAGAATGGAAGGTCCAAACATAAATTGCTGTTGATAAGCATAATACCAACATTTTTCATCGAAAGTGTTATCAATTACCAAAGTGCGGTTCACCGGCATACCAGTTTTGTGCGCTTCGGCGAAAGCTGAATACAGATAAGGCATAAGGCGGTATCGAAGCGAAATATAATTACGCGAAATGTTTTCTATGCTTTCGCCATACGTCCAAGGTTCTGAAGAGTTTTCATCGCTTGCTTTGTGTACCCTGAAATAGGGTGTGAAAGAGCCAATGCTTAACCAACGGCCAAAAAGTTTCGGCGTAGTTGTGCCCATAAAACCGCCAACATCAACACCAGCAAATGCCATCCCGCTCACGCCCAAGGAGTTTATCAGGCGGCAACCGAGCATCATGTGTGCATCGCTTGCAAAATTGTCGCCAGTCCAGATGGCAGTAAAGCGCTGCGCCCCTGAGTATGAAGCCCTTGTCAACGTAAGCGGTCGCTTGCCATTCATCAAGTTTCGGGTTCCTTCGTAAGTACTGCGCGACATTTGCATTCCGTAAACATTTTTGGCCTGACGGTAACTGGCAAAACGGCCTTCCCAATCGAGCTTAACAATGGAAGGTGTGAAACCGCCACCCCAAGAAGCAATTTCGTTCATATCGGTCCAAAAACCTTCGACACCGGAATTTACCATAGGCGCGAAATTGTCGCCCCACCATTTGCGTACCACCGGTTTTGTGAAATCGGGGAAATGGCACCAACCCGGCCAAACCTGAGCGCAATAATCTTTGCCATCAGGATATTTTATGAAATAGTTTTGCTTAACGCCTTCTTCATACGCTTTATAGCCTTTTTCCACTTTTATACCCGGATCGACAATAACAGTTGTATGGATGTTCATCTCCTTTAATTTCCCCAGCATTTCGGTGGGTTTCGAAAACCTTTCAGGGTGCCAGGTAAATATTTTATAGGCATCCATATAGTGTATATCGAGGTACATTACATCGAGCGGGATTTTCTTTTCGCGAAAAGTACGGGCAATATTCAACACTTCATTATCAGGGAAATAACTCCAGCGGCATTGCTGAAAACCCAGCGACCATATAGGTGGTATATTTATCCGGCCAGTGAGCAAGGTATATTGATTTATTATTGTACGGATATTGTTCCCGTAGATAAAATAGTAATTCATTTCGCCGCCATCGGCGCCAAAGGATGAAAAACGGTCGTTGGAAGCACCAAAGTTGAACAGGCTTTTGTAGGTATTGTCGAAAAATATCCCATAACTTAAGCCATGATGTATGCCAATATAAAATGGGAATGTTGAATATATATCATCGTCATCAACCTGGTAGGCAGGATTGTCGGTATTCCAGTTTATGTGTGCTTCGCCACGGCGGTCGAGGTTCCCGGTCTTTTCGCCCAGGCCAATGAATTTTTCGCCATCCTGCAGTTTCTTGTAAGTGGTAACCTCATCACCAACCCAATTTGTGCCAAAGGAAGCATCGTCCTGGTTGATGATCTGGTTGTCGATGGTCAGGAATTTAAAGCGGACAGGGTTTGTTGAGATTTCGAGCCTTACCGAATCGGCTATTAATACAATAAGCCCTTCACTTTCCAGGATTTTAAAGTTTGTTTTTTCAGGATTCGCTATTACGGCGTAGGAAAAATCAGGTTCAAAATCGTTTTTTACGATTCTAACACGAACAATACCAGCGTTATAAACAATCACCTGGGCTTTGCCGAAATCGGTTTCAATCGAGAGCCCATTTTCGGTGTTTTTCATTTTTTTAAGGTTGCCAAGGCTTGATGAAGGCATTTGTTGGCTGTGAGCAGTAATAGTCATAATTAAAATACTGATAAGGATAGCGAGGTTTTTCATTTTTCTGTGGATTTGAGGCGTAAAATTATGGATAATTAAGTGAATAATAAGTTTTGGGGTTGTAAATCTGAAATAACTCAAAATCCCGCTTTCAAAACTGAACACTTAAAACCTATCTTTGCCACATAGTTCAAGCTGTATATGCATTACCTCATTCTTTCCCTGTTTTTTTCTACAGGCATTTTTCTTTCATTCAAATATTTTCCACGCTTTGGAATTAATATACTTCCTTCGATTACAATAAACTATCTGACAGCAGCAACATTTGGATATACTAGTCGGTTTCAAACCTTCTCAGTTGTTTCTGTAATTCACGAACCATGGCTTTTTATGGCCGTTATTACCGGCATGGCTTTTATATTAACATTCTTCACCTTTGCTTTATCCACACAGAGGGTTGGCGTGGCTATGACAGTGGTTTCGGGCAAGATGTCAATTATCATTTCAGCAACAGTTGGTTTTTTGTTGTTAGCCGAACCCTATAATTTTACCAAAATTGCAGGTATAGTGGTGGCGATCGTTGCTTTTTATTTTTCCAATAAAAGCAAAGAAGATCTTCAAATAGAAAAGAAATACCTCTATTTACCGGTGCTGATATTTTTGGGAACCGGTGCAAATGACAGTCTGATGAAACTTTCAGGAGTATATTTTGCAAATCGGGACGAAATATTATTTCTGACAGCAACTTTTTTTGCTGCTTTCGTTATTGGATTTGTGATTTTGATATATAAAATTTATGATAAAACATTGGAAATCAAATATAAAGATATTTTCGCAGGAGTGTTATTAGGCATATTGAATTGGTTTTCAACCTTATTTTTTATAAAAGGATTGTTTGTGCTTCCCATTTCGTTTTTTGTGCCAATATTCAACGCTGCATTGGTTTTTATTGCTGCTGTAACAGGCTATTTCTTTTTTGGGGAGAAATTATCAGTCCTGAACCGCGTTGGGATTGCACTGGCATTGATAGCAATAGCTGTTATTGCACTTTCATAAGAAAGTAAGGGAGTGGTCTAAATGAAAAAGAAGGTTAGCAGCTAGAAAAAGGAAGAATCGTTCAGCAATTACTTTGTTTCTGAAATGGATTTAGAAACAGAACACTTCTAACTAAAGATTGCTACTCTTTGTTTCTTAACCATTTTATTTAAGCCTTTTTTCAAGCTCTCCAATCAATATAAAAGAAGAAAACGCTTAATACAATTTACTTCTTTGCTCCTTCAACTTTTCGTCGCTAACATAATCATCATAATCCATCAGCTTGTCGATCATGCCTTTTGGCCCAATTTCGATTATCCGGTTACAGATGGTTTGGATAAATTCATGGTCGTGCGACGACATTAAAATATTTCCTTTAAATTTGATAAGCGTATTGTTGAAGGCTTGGATGGACTCCAGATCCAGATGATTGGTTGGGGTGTCGAGTAACATCACGTTGGCGTTGCGTATCATCATGCGGGCAATCATGCAGCGCACTTTTTCGCC
>CAIRHD010000064.1 GCA_903878265.1 uncultured Bacteroidales bacterium
CGGCTTTTCCATTCGCTGATTTTTCCTTCAATTTCGTCTGGCCCATAGCCGAGCATCTCTTTCCATCGGTTGGAGTAAAAGACTTCATGTGTGATTACATTCCAGTCCCAGATGCCATCATTGCTTCCTTCGATGGCAAAATGCCAGCGTTCTCTGCTTTTCTGAAGGTCTGTTTCAACTTTGCGTTTTTCCAGTATTTTATGCAAGTCGTTGGCTACGGCTTGTATCTGGATTACATCCAGATCAGTGTAATCCGATGATTTATTGCCTACGCCAAAAATAAACCGGACTTTTTCTTCATTTACCACAGGAATACTCATGAACCTCGCGACAGGGGCATGACCTTCGGGCAACCCTTTTCTATTGGGGGATACGGGATAGGTGTTGTAAACGACCGCTTTCTTTTGTCTTATACAATCGGCCCAGTTTCCTGCTGTTTCAATGGGATAATGGTTATTGTGAATAGCGGTACAATTTTTCTTTGCTTCATCATTCCAGGTAGTGAGAATGGCTTCTTGCTGGTTGTCGCTAACCTGGTGAAAGAAGCCAATTTTGCTGTCGGTGATTTTTACGGCTATATCCAGTGCCTGGTCGTAAAGCTCTTTATCGGTAAGAGCCGGGGCATCTTCAAATAAACCGAGCAGCAACGTATGCCGTTCAGTTTCTTTACGAAGCCCCAGTTCTATATTTTTCCGATCGGTAATATTCCTGGCATTACCTTCGATGGCATAGGGTTCGTTGTTTTCATCAAAGAGTAAAACATTACGTTGTTCAGTCCAGATTACCTGACCGTCCTTTCGTATCCATCTCAACTCAAGGGGTTCTCCTTTGCTGTATATGGTCGTATTTTCAAGTAACATCCTGTCGTCGGGATGAACCAGTTTGAACCCCAGTTGCGGATCGTTGTAATGATCTTCGGGTGTATATCCTGTAATAGCCGTTGCTGAAGGGCTTACATAATCGAATTTTAGTTCAGGCTTTAAAAGTAAACGGTAAACAAGCGTTGTAGAACTTTCAGCAAGTTGTCGGTATTCCTCCTGCTTTTTTTGCAATGTAAGCTTTGACTGTACGAGTTCTTCATTCTGCATTTCGAGCTCTATCTGATGAACCTGCAGTTCATGGATCAGTTTGAGCATGTCAGCTTCGGTTGTGAAGACATCTCCTGCCTTGTTTGCATACAATTTCTGCTGCTCTTCTGCGTTTTGGCGAAGGAGTCCCTTATTGGGTTTTTCGTTATCTTTCATTATATTGTTTTTTAGAAGAACAACGTTTCTGTTTAATTTTTTTTTAACATTGGTTATTACATTCCTTGTAAACACAAAGATGTTGTGTTTATTTCAGCATTAGTTGTAACTGATGTATCCCTTTTGTATTTGTTGTTCAGTGGTTTGCGATATTTTGGCATCAATTATTCTAATAATAATTTAGCCGACAACAAACAATTACAAGTGGGTGAAAACGGATATTACCAGTGGGTTTCAAACCATGTTTTGAAAATGGTAAATCAAAGGTAAACAATAACAATAAAATTGCAAAAAAAAAGTGTAATTTAGAATGTTTTCAAATATAGCTTTTAATAGCATCTTAAAGGCTTGGCAGAAACCGCATTTCGACAGGCTCAATGACTGCCCGCCACGAGAGCTGGGTTTTTCCTGGCGCGCCACGGTGTATTTGCTTTTTCTGCAAATACCGTGACAGGAAAACGCACATGGAGCCATCCAGCACTGCCTGTGTGGGTGGGGGGGGGTAGTGAAGAGTGAAGAGTGAAAAGTAAATAGTGGTGGTGCTAAGCGGGTTTGGTTTTTTGATGTAATAGGGCTTTAGCGGGAATAACGTTTTTTTTATGGCAAGCAAAAATACCTTTATCAAAAAAAACTTATGAAGCGGATGCCCGGTGCGCGATAATGGTAAGCAAGAATACCAATAGCGCGATTACCCAACCAATTAATGTGGTGAGAATGGTTATTGAGGAAGTTTATATCCGCACCTATCTGAAAATAAGACGAGCACGAACGAGGAGTAAAATTTTAATGGCACGAGTTACAAACGCGCGCCATCGGAGTTTGTCAGACTTTTAGCAACTTATTTGTCTCCAGCAGCTTTGGTTAGAGACTCTAGCACATCATCGAGAGTAAAGCTGCCAACTTTCTGGCTTGGCGGAAATTCCTGAAAGGTGCCAAGGAACTTGCCGATATATTGCTGTGCTGGAACCAAGAGGAAAGCGTGATCCATTCCCCATTTCCAGATTTCCCAACTGGATTGAGCTTCTTCGAACGGATCAGAACGTATATTAAAAAGACTTGGTACGCGAAGCTTAACAAAGGGCTCCTGCCAAACATCAAAGCCATGGGATCGCTGTTCGGCGAAGACAATCTTCCACTGGTCATATCGAAGGGCTACCAACGAGCCATCATCGTTGAAGTAGAAAAACTCGTGACGTGGACTTGATGATTTGCCGGCCAAAGCATCAATGGCGTTGTATCCGTCGAGGTGAACCTTAAAGGTTTTCCCACCGACTATCATTCCTTTGAGGAGTTGTTCCTTTACATCGGGTACACCTGCTGCGGCAAGCAATGTGGGCAGCATATCTTCATGAGCATAAATGTCATTAAAAATTGTACCCGGCTTAATGAACCCTGGCCAACTGATGAGGCAGGGTACGCGGTAGCCGCCCTCCCAGTTCGTATTTTTCTCACCACGGAATGGACTCGCTCCACCATCAGGCCAACTGGCTTTCTCTGCGCCGTTGTCGGTTGAATACATTACAATAGTGTTCTCATTAAGACCAAGTTCTTTTAGTTTGTCTAGAATCTGGCCAACCATAGCGTCATGCTCGACCATGCCATCGGGATAGATACCCAACCCGGTTTTGCCTTGTGACTCTGCCTTGAGGTGAGTGTGTACATGCATCCTGGTCGAATTGAACCAAAGAAAAAACGGCTTGTCCGATTTTTTAGCATTCTCGAGGTATTCGAGCGTGGCCTTGAGGAACTCTTCGTCTATGGTTTCCATACGTTTCTTACCAAGTGGTCCTGTGCCAACTATCTTTTGTGTGCCATCAGGATTTGCCCAGCTGTGTATTACACCACGTGTTCCGAATCGTTTAATCATCTCCGGGTCTTTAAAATAGTCGGGGTTCTCAAATTCCTCCTCTGCATTCAAGTGATAAAGCGAGCCAAAAAACTCATCAAATCCATGTGCGGTTGGTAGGGTTGCGTCATCATCGCCAAGATGGTTCTTACCAAATTGTGCAGTCGCGTAGCCCTGCCCCTTTAGGAGTTCGGCAATCGTAACATCACGCGCCTGCAATCCTTCCTTTGCGCCTGGCAAGCCCACCTTGAGCATACCAGTACGGAATCCAGTCTGCCCTGTTATGAAGCACGCACGCCCTGCTGTGCAACTCTGCTGACCATACCAATCGGTGAACATTCCACCCTCTTTTCCAATGCGATCAATATTGGGTGTCTTGTAGCCCATCATGCCCTGATTGTAGGCACTGATGTTCCAGTAACCAATGTCATCACCCCAGATGATAAGGATGTTGGGCTTCTTCTGCTGTGCATTTAAAATTAACGAAATGGCAACAAACAGAAATGTTACCAAGATTTTTTTTTGTTTCATACTTACTTAATATTACCATTGTGCCTACTCTATACGATTTTCAGCATCCCCGTTTATTCCTGATTTTATTAAAGAATTATCTAATCTACACATTTTGATATTACTGAAACACACTTGGCGGTAACATCTGTATAAACCAAACCAGTTGTGTTTATTTGGGTATTATTAGCTATTCCTTTTGTATCTGTGGGTCGGTATTTACTATATTTTGACATTAAACATAAATAAGACGAAAACAACCAATTATAAGCGGCTTATTGCTTTTTAAGGTAAAGGTAGATGTCATCCTAATACCACCACCGGTAACCTGCGAATTTTGCGAATGCTATATGCGCCAGCCTCCGACTGCGTCATCCCACACCTACTATAACTGCTCCTATCCGTCTGAGAACCAAATGCCGCAAAAGGAGGATAGTACTCAGTAACAACAGCTGTCGTAAATACCCAATACCCTTTGACATCTTCATCCTTGCTGCACGACATCAGCATAAAGAATAAACAAAAAATCAAAACTTTTCTCATAAAATTAATACTTAGAATGCGGTAAATGTAGGTTATATATCATAGGGAAGTGATATTTAATGAAATTAAATATATTTGAGTTACCCCAATATTTTAAATCGGTGATTGTGTGTATTATATAGGTTTAACCGAACTAAGAATTTTTTAAAGCTACCGCTACGCGGGTTGATAAAAACCGCATGAAGTATTTTGGATTTTCGGAAATGAGAGAGTAGAACTACTTGTAAGCTAATTTAACCAACCAATAATTGTACTATGATTGACTCACTTGCGACTGAATATTTCTGACTCTATTTGACCGGAATATCAAATAAACATGAATGCACAACGCGAAAGGATTCGCGCAGTAGCGGGGTGACAGGAAAATGCACATGGTGCCATCCAGCACTGCCTGCCTGTGTGGGTGGGTGGGGTAGTGAAGAGTGAAGAGTGAACAGTGAATAGTGAATAGTGGTGGTGCTAAGAAGGTTTGGTTTTTTGATGTAATAGGGTTTTAGCGGGAATAACGTTTTTTTATGGTATGCAAAAATACCTTTATCAAAAAAAACTTATGAAGCGGATGCCCGGTGCGCGATACAATTAAGCAAAAATACCAAAATGGCAATTACCCAACCAATAAATATGATAAAACTGGCAATTAGAGTGAATTTTACCCGCACTCGTCAGAAAATAAGATGAGCGCGAACGGGTATTTATTATCAACTTGCCAAGCGAAAGGATTGGAGCGGCAACGGGGGGCGAGAATAGTAAACAGAAAGATCAGGAGCGCAATTACACAAGATATAAATGTGAGAAAACTGGCCAATTGAGGATTTTGCATGGATTTTTTATAAAAATGAATAACAAATTGTACCGACACGGATTATAAATACGCTCTAAAGGTGCTCAATTTATCATCTTGCTGTAAAAATAATTTTTGATGTGCTGTATAGAATGTAAATAATATGTATACATTTGTGAAAAAAAAATATCACGAGTAAAGAATTATTACTTTGACATTGTTTTATTGCAATCACCAAATGTCATAGATAATATTGTTGTCACCCTACGAATCAGCTCAACAAGTTATACTCAAGCCCAAAGCAGAGAAAATCGTTATTTTTTAGCGGGCAACTGTACCAGGGCTTTAGCGGGAATAGCGTTTTTTCCGACAGGCAATAATAAATACCTATAAAATGGAAAAAACGTATGAAGCTGATGCCCGGTGCGTGAAAATGGTAAGCAGAAATACCAATAGCGCAATTAACCAAAATATCAATATAATGAGATTGGTCAGTTGACTGGCATTTGACCTGAACTCATTTGAAATAATGTCAGGCATAAGTAATTCTTATAAACTTACCACACGAAAGGATTCGAGCGGCAGCAGGGGGCAATTCCAGGACCCAAATTCCAGGCTGAGCACCGGTGTCTTGTCCTGAAATTGGTTAGTCAAAATCCCGTCAGCTACGAAATGTATTCAAGCGGACTTTGGTGTTTAAAAATTAGAATGATGAAAAAAAAACTGATTATCTACCTTGCTCTTCTGACAATCCTGTTTGGTTCAGGATGTACAAAAGATGATGCATCAAATCCAATTGATCCGAAAGTCCGGCTTGAAATTCTGTATCAGGCTGCTGTTGAGGATGCAATAATCGCTGATTCTTCCGAAATCTGTGATACCCTCTGGCCAATCAATTCCGCCAATTCAAAACTGGAATGGAAAACAATAAACAATGAAACGTATATACTGGTAGGGAATTTTAATAAATATCCCGATAGTTATTCCGATACTTCGGTAATTAATTCCTGGGGAATACTTTGGGTTTTTATTCCTGAACAGTTTAAAGTAAGGTTGAAGTCGACCACGATCCTTGATAATGACACAATCGTGCGTATGAACCAGTTGCTTGGCATGCCGCCTACTACCAAAAACAACTATATTGTTGAGCTTTGGGTGAAACCGGCTGACCTTTATCGTCCGGCGGGAGATGCTGAAATTGATGATAGAACTGCCGGACTCTTCCTGCCCGCAAGTGCTGACCCGGATTACGCTCAGTGGTTCAACCAGAATATTTATGATTCCTATTTCGGACAATGGACGCATTATCCCTGGACACGGCTTGGCTACACATTCGATTGGGCTAATCCTGCTTCCGAAGTGGGAGTTAGTGAATATTGCATTAAAACAAATTCTTTGCTTTTTGTGAAAAAACTATGCCTGGCAAAATCATATCTTTTTTAATTGGAAACATAGCGGATCAGCGAGGAAAGCTGCTTAAACCGCAAGCTAGTGCGTGGTGCACGCTAAGATAGTAAAACGTTTGTCATTACCCCCGTTTGCTCAACAGTTTATACGTGTAAATCACAACAACGAATCAAAATAACAGTAAATCAGTTTAACAATAAATACTAAATC
>CAIRHD010000065.1 GCA_903878265.1 uncultured Bacteroidales bacterium
ATTACAGAGGTGTATTTTTGGAACTATTCTCTCACCAGTACCTCACCCCCGTCCCCTCTCCTTGAAGTAAAGAGAGGGGTGCCTAAACCCGGTAAATTAGTGTTAACAACAAACTCTAAATACTCACTACTCGCCATTCCCTACTCACTACTCAGGTCAGTTTTAATTAGCGTGATAATTACCGTGTAAGTCTATTCACTTTTCCGTCAAGTAAGAAGCCAGCACATCAAAAAATATGTAGCCAATAAATGTCATTATCAGATTATGTGCAAATTACTAAATAATATTTCTGATTTGATTACTTTTAAGCTAACTCCAAAAATGACTGAATAAAAAAACACACGGAGGCACATAGAACACTGAGGAACACAGAGGGTTGTTAGACATGTTTATAAACTTAGTGAACTTAGCGAAGCGATATCAAGAACTCCTTAAAAACAAGCAATTGTGAGTAAACATAGGGTTTTTTTTGCATTTCGGCTGGCATTGTGGCAAACTCAGTATGGCACTTGGTGTAATACTTTGTAGCGAAAACCTTTTCGCAAGGACATATTTTTGAAATTATAGCAGTTTGGCTATAGTTGACCAAATCTCTCAATTTGAAAAATCACTTTCCTTCCGATTAGTATTACGATAATCTGGTTGTTTCCTTTTACCGCACAGAATTAAAACACAGATTCCCGGTATATTAGAATTCAAAGACCTGTTTTTGCATCTTACTGATAATTTATTGTTTGAAAATTAACAGCAGAAATTAAAGGAAAAGCAAGTTAATAATGAGCAAATACTTCTCTTTTCATGTGTTATTAATTTGATTTTTATAGGTCAGATGGAATTACTCACATCTTTCTTAATTCTACGGGTGTTCGTGAGCTAAAGGTTCGCCATAATATCATTCTCGGTTGGTGATAAAATTTTACCATGGCTATTTCATGATATGTGATTTTTTTAATCCGTATCCGATTCCATGATTTTTTCGCAAAGGAGGCCCGCCACATAAGCTGATAGTTTTTTATGCAACAGGGAAGCCCCACCGTAACAAACAACCGGCAGTATCCATTCGAGCAAGGCTATATAATAAGGTATAAGGGTGTTTTCTCCCCGGGTACACTCTCGCGCATACAATCGCATTTTCGAGGTCAATGCCAGGTTCCGTTTCAAAATGGCCGGTGCTTTTCCATCCCATTGCTGATCAGAAAGCCTGTCGAGCTTATCATTGTTATAAAACTGAGTGGTGAAGTGAACCATCGCTGCCAGATCATCTGCATTATCCATGGGAGCATATTCGATCATGAAAATCGCTTCCAGTCTTGCGAAATCGGAAATGACAGAACGGGGCCTGGTTTCCGAAAAATCGATCAGGTATACATTCATCTCCTTGTCGAGCAGGATGTTCTGCATATTCAAATCGCCATGGCAAATAGAAGTATAATAGTCGATTGCATTATTACGGCGGGACGAATATCCGTGTTTCAGAAACCAGTAGGGATTGATGCGTTTCTCCCCTGTTTCTTCGATTTTGATATATTTTTCATCGGCAGAAATAGATAATTCATTTTCGGCTGTTGTGTATATATGAGGAAAAAATGTAAATGATGGATCGTGGTCGCGATATGGGAATATTTGTTCCTTAACCGGCTGGCCATACCAAGGCTTCAGAATTTGAAGAAATATCTTATCATAAAGGGGTTCAAGTTCTTCAACCTCCCAGGTGTTAAAATAGTGGGTCAGCCATTTTAACTGTGTATTTTCACCACCAATGCCAACAAAGTTGTACCGGAGTGCTCCAATATCCCTATAGAATTCTGTTCCTAAAACCATTGCACTGTTGTTCATGATAAATGGCAGCGAAAATTCCTGACATCGGCTAGCTTCCCTTGCTATCAGTTCGTAGCTTGAAATTTTCAATACAGTCGGTCTCAGTTTGCGGCCTTGCTGGTCGAATGAGTCCACCTGGAATGTTTGTGCAGAAAATCCCCCATGAAGTTGCTTCACAATCACCTTCGATGAATCAGTGTACAACTTTCTGGCAAGGTAAATTTTGTATGGTTCGAGATTAAAATTATCAGAAGTTTCAACCTTGATCTGCTTTGATGTTGCATTAACCCAATAGCTTGAATAGGATAGCCAGACCATGGGTTGCGTAAGCTGATATGAAAGATCGAGGTGCTCAATGCTTTCAATATTTTCGAAAGTAAGCGTGCGTTTTGCAAAATCCACTATGGATTCATCCGGAGCAAATTCAGGGAGTTGGTTTAGCAGGAATCTTGCCCCAATAATCAATTGATCCCCATTACCGGTTTCCTGTGCATACCGGTACAGTTGTTCATTCAAAAGGGATTGCGCCAAGATCGGGTTATTCTTTTCCAGGATAAAGCCAAGCGATAGGGAAGCAACTGAACCGTTGGCATCTGCAACTAGTATCGCTTGCAATTTTTCATCTTCAACCGCTGGTTTGAATTGCTCCATGTCATTAAGCAATGATCCCAATTCGATGCCTGAGTCATTCATTGATTTCACCCTTATTCCAGGGCTATGTGAAAGTGAAAGTGCCCAATGCAGGAAAATAGCACCTCTTGTCGGATCTTTAAGTACCCTGAAATCCGGAGAAATTCGAGTGTCGAAAGGCAGGAACCCGCAACAATTACCCATTGCTATAAAGAGCCCTATGTTTTCATCCTCTTCGACCAATGATTCGGCAGGTGAACCAATTCCTATTGAAAGCAACAATTCATTATAGCCAATAATTTCCTCTTTTTCCCAGAAAAGAGTCGGATAATCTTTTTCAACCGATTGGTTGTATTCATAAATGTGGTTACCGATTTCAATTTGTTTGCTTTTAGGAGCTTGCTTTCTCAGGGAGATTTCATCAACAGCAGCTTTTGTGCTTATTGCCAATTTAAAAAGAGCATGCAATCCCGCCATTTCGAGAACCTGGAATACTTCTGAAGAAAGACTGGCAAGAATCAACTCGCCTCCTTTACTACCAAGTGTTTTTGCAGCAGCGATTAAGGAACGTATCCCAGAGCTGGCCAGATAATGGCAGTTAGTGAAATTGATGATCAAGAATGTTTCGTTTTCCAGAAGTTCATGGAGTTTTTTGTTGAACAAAACGCTGTTAAGTGTATCTATACGCCCATCGGGATTCACACACGTAATTCCGTTTTCATTCGTTGTGGAAATAGTAAACATAAACCAAAAATTTATTTAATGTATTATTGTAATTGATTTCAAATTAAGGTGTTACGAAGAGGAAAACATTTGTTTGATTGCATCGGCCATTATCTGTTTCTAAAAATAAAAACAGAAACTATTTTTCGTCAAACAGTCCTAACAATTTTTTAAAACAGTAAAGTTTAATCCACTCCGGTAATCCTTTAATTGCCACAAAGTTTCTGCTTTACAATAAGTTGATAGTGCTGTTCAACAGGGCTTTGTGAATCTGTGTGTCGTGGTGGCTTAGTGGCGCTTCTTCATTTTCAGGTTTTCGGAGGGGATTCAAAGTTCAAAAGCAACATTTTTATAGTCGTAAAACACAAATACAACTAAAGGACTTTTCAATGAAGCAAAGTTAGGGATTAAATCGAATTCCCCGATTTTTTTAGCTTTGATATCAATTATTTTGTACTTTTACATTCGCCAATTATTTACATCCTGAGATAATTTCGTACTGTATTAATTCTAGTTTCCAAATGTCAAATACTGATGTGAGGCATCAGAGTAGTGCCCCTTTTTTTTTTCTCAAAAATACATGGAAAGCCTTAGCTATTCTTCTACTTGGGCTTGTTGTAACCTTTGCGGCAACACTTTATATCAAGCGCTCGGTGGATGCCAGGGAAAAGAATGAGTTTGCGCTGGTTTGCAGCGAACTTGTAACAAAAATAGATTTACGCCTCCATGCCCACGCCGAATTGTTGCGCAGTTGTTCGTCGTTTTTTATGGCTTCCGATACGGTTACCCACGTCGAATGGAAATCGTTTATCGGGAAATCGAAATTTGAAAGGAACCTGCCTGGCATACAAGGTGTGGGCTACGCATGCATAATCGCCAAAAACCAACTCCAACAGCATGTTAAAACCATACGTGGCCAGGGGTTCCCCGACTACACAATAAAACCTTCCGGCGAAAGGGATATCTATACCTCTATTGTTTACATCGAACCCTTTGCTGGCCGCAACCTCCGCGCCTTTGGCTACGACATGTTTTCCGAACCGGTACGCTGCAAAGCCATGGAACAGGCCCGCGACAACGATATGGCCACACTTTCGGGCAAGGTGCAGCTTGTGCAGGAAACATACAGGGACGTGCAAGCCGGTACCCTTATGTATGTTCCCGTTTACCGCAGCGGAAAACCTACCAATACGCTTGCCGAACGCCGGGCCGCCATAGTAGGCTGGGTTTACAGCCCTTACCGGATGAACGATTTGATGAATGGCATATTGGGCCGTTGGGATGCTCACGATGATAATAGGATTGATTTAAAAGTGTATGATACCGATAGTATTTCGGACAATACCTTGCTGTTCGACAGCCAACCGGCAGATACGGTGATACTGGTTAGGCAGCCCTCCAGCACACTAACGCTTTCTGTTAATTTTAACGGCACCGTATGGTCGTTGTGCTTTTCGCAGCCCGAACCCGATTTGGCTTTCTACGAGAGCGAAGTGTATATGGTATTGATATGTGGTGTGATGATCAGCCTGCTCCTGTTTGCTTTGGCACTTTCGTTGATACACACAAAAACCAGAGCCGAGCGCATGGCCAAACAGCTTACATCCGAATTAAAACAGAGCGAAACCAAATTTAAAACAGTAGCCGATTATACCTACGATTGGGAATATTGGATAGGTACCGATAACCGCCTGATTTACATGTCGCCTTCCTGCGAAAGGATCAGTGGCTACAAACCCGAAGAGTTTTTCGCTGATCCTTTGCTCCTGAAAAAGATAATGTATTCTGTTGACTCAATAGTATTCGACGAGCATTTGGCAACAGTCCACAGCACGAAACATATACATGAGCATGCCGAAACTGATTTCAGGATACTGAAAAAAGGGGGTTCCGTTGTATATATTGAGCATTTGTGCTCGCCTGTTTACGACGAAAAGGGGATATACTTAGGCCGTCGCATCAGCAACCGCGACATTACACAAGCTCACCGGGATCACGATTTAGTGGCCCAAACGCGGCGCAATTACGAAACTTTTTTCAATACCATCGACGAATTCCTGTTCGTGCTCGACCAGCAAGGGAATATAATCCATACCAACTCTACCGTTATCGACCGCTTAGGTTTTACCTGGCCCGAACTTAAAGGGCAATCCGTGCTGATGGTTCATCCACCCGAGCGCCGCGACGAAGCTGGGCGCATAGTTGGCCTAATGTTGCAACGCAAGGCAGAGTTTTGCCCCGTGCCGCTCATTACTAAATCGGGTATGCAAATCCCAGTCGAAACAAGGGTTACAGCCGGGCTATGGGATGGCAAGCCCGCAATTTTTGGCGTTACCAAAGATGTTTCGCAAATAAGGCTATCGCAGGAAAAGTTTTCGAAACTGTTCCATCTCAACCCTTCAGCTGCTGGCTTGAGCGATTTGGTTACCGGCGAGTATCTGGAAGTAAACGAAGCATTTTACACTTTGTTTGGTTTCAATACCGATGAAGTAATCGGGAAATCCGCTTCATCTTTAGGTATCCTAACCGACCAAACCCGAACATCCATCTTCCGCAAAGCCGATATCTTTGGAAACATAAGCAACCTGGAGGCTGATTTAATTGCAAAAAACGGAGATATAAAGCGCGTGTTGCTGTCGGCAGAAAATATTTACATACAAGATAAAAAATATCGTTTTACTGTTGTCCACGACATTACCGATTGGAAACGTATAGAGGATGATCTGAAAGCAGCATCCACACGTTTGTTGTTGGCTACTCGTGCTGGTGGTGTCGGCGTTTGGGACTTGGATATTGTAAACAATGTTCTGGTGTGGGACGAACAGATGTTTGCGCTTTACGGGATTACTAAAAACCAATTTGGGGGTGCTTACGAAGCTTGGCTGGCCGGCGTTCATCTCGACTCTAAAGCACAGGGAGATGCAGAGGTTCAGATAGCTATAAACGGGGGGAAAGAATTAGATACTGAGTTTAAGGTTCTTTGGCCGGATGGTTCTGTTCACGATATCAGGGCACTGGCAGTTGTTCAGCGCGACAGCTCAGGAAAGCCTTTGCGCATGATAGGGACAAATTGGGACATCACCCAACAAAAGCAAACCGAGGCCGAAATAAACCTTCAAAACGAAGAACTCCTAAAGCTAAATGCCGAAAAGGACAAGTTTTTCTCCATTATTGCCCACGATTTGCGCAGCCCATTCAATGGATTTTTAGGATTGACAAAATTGCTGTCCGAAGGAGCAACAGCCTATTCCCCATCCGAAATAAAATCCGTTGCCACCAGCATGAGAAAATCGGCGTTGGCCTTGTTCGGCCTGCTCGAAAATTTGTTGGATTGGTCGCGTATGCAGCGTGGCCTTATCCCATTCGATCCAACAACACTCCAGTTGCTACCGGAAGCGGAAAATTGCATCGCCTTGTTGCACGAGGCGGCTTTGGTTAAACGGATAGAGGTATCCTGCTTTATTTCGCCCGAGTTCAATGTTTTTGCATCGAGCAATATGCTGCAAGCGGTTATCCGCAACCTGCTTTCCAATGCCATAAAGTTTACCCCTATAGGCGGGACAGTAAGTATTTTTGCCATTCCTGTTAAAGATAACAAAATTGAGGTTGCCATAAAAGATACAGGCATTGGCATGGATGAGGAAATTATCGCCAACCTTTTCAAGCTGGGCTTAAGCACAAGCCGCCGGGGCACCGAAGGTGAAGCAAGCACCGGTCTGGGCCTATACATGTGCAAGGATTTTATCGAAAAACAAGGTGGCAATTTGTGGGCCGAAAGCCGCAAAGGCTTTGGAAGCACGTTTAGGTTTACGGTACCGGTGGGTTGATTGACCCTCAGAGCGGTTTTCACCAAGCCTTCGAGCGGTTGCTTTTAAAAAATCCAGATTCCCCTTAAAGCCCTATTATATTGCCCAATAGCAAATAACCCAATTCCGAAAAACCATTAACCTATAACTATTTCATCGTTACCGCGCGAATCCTTTAGCGTGGTAAGATGAAATAATAACCATTGTCCTTAATCCCCAAATTTTTACAAGTAAAGTCTTCCAATTATGGTATAATAATCCTAACTTGGTAATTGTGCTTTTAATATTCTTGCTTAATTGTATCGTGTACCGGGCATCCGCTTCGTAAGTTTTTTCGTTATATTAGTATTTCTCATTGAAAGTCAAAAAACGTCATTTCTGAATAAAGGTTACCCCTTGGCAATAAATAGTGCCAATAATTATACTACTTCTATATTGCCCCGGATTAGTATTCACTCACAAACTTTACCTGATAAAACTTGTTACTACTTTCTTCACAGCAGCTGGTGCCGGCAATGTGTCTCTGGTTTGTTCACGCATTTTGAGTAACCAGGCCATATTGTTACCAAGCACGCTCATTATCTGTGTACCTTCATAGTCTTGTTCCACCTCTCCGGGAGTCCTTCCGTGAATTATGTTCCAGTAACTGGAAGTGGCTAATATCATTTCGGAATAAGTGAGATAATGATTCAAGCTATCGAAAGTTACCGATCCTCCGGTGCGGCGTACAGCAACCACTGAAGCTCCTACTTTATTCCGGAATAATCCCCCGTTACTGCCCGAAACATAGAAAGCCCTGTCGAGAAAGCATTTCATGGTTCCTGCAATACCTGCATAATATACCGGGGAAGCGAGAATAATGCCATCAGCATTCTTCATGCTTTGTATCCATTCGTTAAGATTATCTCCGGTAGTAGTGCATTTTTCATCCTTATTTTTCGCACAGTTACCACATGCCAGGCAACCTCTCACCCCTTTATTTCCAATATGGATGATTTCAAAATCAATACCATTTTCTTCCAGTTGCGTTCCTACCATCTTCAAGGCATGGAAAGTATTTCCTTCTTTTTTCGGACTTCCGTTTACGGCTACTACTTTCATTTATCTTGTTTTTAAACTTATTCAAATTCAGAGGATATTAAAAGCCAAAATTATTCCTTTTTTTCTAAGTATACGGCAGTTGGTATCGTATATCTTCATTTGGAAGTAAAAGTCACCCTCCGATGGTGCGCGTTTGTAACGCGAGTCGGTAAAATCCTTGCTTTCATCCCCCATCCTTGATTTATTACTTATCTTTTATCAAACCCGTTACTTGCTTATCACCGGTAAAATCAGGATAGATTTTAATTCGTTCGAGTGCATCTTCCTTACAAATATGTTCACCTCATTTAAAAATATATAAATTCAAACCCTTGCATATTAAAATATAAGCCTATCTTTGCATCAAATCATCACGATTCTCTTAAATGAGAAACCAACCGAGCGGGGAAAGCCACGGTGGTACAAACGATGAGGGGTATCTAACCAAAAAAGTCCTTATGTACAACATATCTTTCTTTTCAACTGCTTTTCGCACTCGCGGGATTTCCATTTTTTGGCAATTTCCCGCTAATCCCTTTGTGTCTTTCAGGTTGGTCAAAGTTTTTCCGAATGTCAATATTTCTCCCACAAATCCCTAAATCCAAACCCCTAAACCCTTTAAAGCAATGAATTACAACGAAATCAAGTCCGATTACATCAAAAACCTGATGTACAACTCTTCCTGGCAGGATCATACAAGGATCGATGATCTGATAAAGCTGCACAAATATATTCTTGTACCACCACGCAACTGGAGTGGCGGTATGGCATTTACTCACTTAAAAACCATGTACCGTGCCGAGTATCTTGATCTGCTTAGTGAGCATTCACCAGCTGCTCTTGAGAAAGTACTGTCCGAGGAACGCGCAATCATTGATAAACGCATTAAAATGCAGTCAGAATCCGATGCAATTTATGAGCAGCAAAAAACTTCCTGGCTGCTGGCAGGAGGCAAACTATAGCGGTTTCATTAAATCCATATTAAAACAAAAATCCAATGAATAGAAAACAAAGAATTGCACGGTTGCAAATTGAAAAGAAAGAACTCGAAATCATACTTGGAAAAATTTCACTCTGTGATTCCGATACAAAATCCTTTATATACAAGGACCGGCAGATTGATTCCCTGCTTGACGAAATGATTAGTATCAACGAAAAGATTGATAAAATGGAGCATCAGTCCGACATTGTATTTGATCAGTCTATGCTGTCCCGTTTTATGAAATTTCCAGGTGTTGATAATATAGACAATGATGAAATTCTTTCCTGGTGGATGAGTCGATATTGATTTGGAAATTCAGCTTATCTGTCTTTTCAACTGCTTTTCGCACTCGCGGGATTTCCATTTTCGGCAATTTTCTGCCAGTCCCCTTATGCCTTTCAGTCTGGTCAAAGTTTTTCCGAATGACAATATTTCTCCCACAAAACCCTAAACCCAAGCCCCTAAACCCTTTAAAGCAATGAATTACACCGAAATCGAGTCCTGTTACTGGCTCATCCCGGGTAATAAAAATGGGAGAACGAACCATCAAATTCAAGAAAACAACCCCTAAATCTCTTTTGGCAAAAGGTGAAATAAGTCGCTTGGTGATTCAGTATCTCGAAGAAATAGGACAAAACAAACAAACCGAAGAAGAAGAGCAAAAAATACTGGATTTGTTGAAAAAAGAAAATCGAAAGGACTTACAACACGATATTGCATTAGCTCCCATGTGGGTTCAAAAGATAATGAAGAAAGCGCTGTAGGAGGCAATAGTTACTTTCAATAATATTCCCTATACCGAAAAGGCTGCAATTTACCGGCACAGAAACAGCAAAACCGGATTACGTGCTTTTGCCGATGAGAAAGACTGGAGAGTGGTGCAGTCATTGTCAGTCAGAAAAAGTGAACAATGTTTCATTGAAATTGACAGATCAATTTATAGTTTTGAGATATATCGTTGAATAAGTTCAATTATTTCATCAAAGCTTGGTTGCTCCTTATAGTAAAGCGCAGATGAAGCCTGGTAACGTTCTTCAAATTTTTGCCGGATATTTTGATCGTTAAGTAACAATGCAGGATGCTCAGGCAAAGGTATTTCTTTGTCCGCCCCACGAAACCGGGCTGCTTTATGCATAAGGTATTCTGGTGTTCCAATAAACTCCTGAACTTCATGATTTTTCAAAAGGCAATATACATCGTAATATTGGCGCATAAAATTAACTGGTTGCCCGCCTTGTGTTTCTTTCCGGTATTTGTTTACTATGGTTTGAATTTTTTCCACCAAAGTATATCCTGGAAAATAGCATAACACATCCAGAGCAGTATTGTCTATATATTCAAACACTGCATCCAGAGATTTCACATAATTCATTACCCAGGATGAAACAGTAACAGGCCGGTTGGGTGCAACAGTATCAAATCCGGCTTCTAACAATATTCCGTCTTTCAATCCATTTATCACATCAGTGTAAGAGGTGTAATATAGACGAATTCCTCCGCTGCGGTATTTTTCGGTATCATCAAAAGCCGTATCGCGCTCAACTTGAATTATACCATCTATAAGAATTTTCTTTGAGAACAAGTCATAAAAAGCCTTCCTTCCTTCTCTGACCTCAGTTTTATCATCCTTTCCTTCTGTATGTAATCCAAAGTTAGTTTTAATATGTATATCTATATCCTCCGAAAACCGATGAATCAATCCGAATCCCTTCGAAAGTGATGTCCCGCCTTTTAATTCAAACTCAATACCTTGCTGGTTTAATCCATAAAGTATATGCATGATCCAGTAATCCTTCTCAATTAGGGCTGGAACAATTCGCTCTTTTCCCGACACTATCGCCAGTAATTCTTTAAATTCCGGATCGTTGTGTATGAAATCAGGCATAAACTTGTGCGTTTTTTAGTGTCGCAAAAATCAACTTCCTTACACTTCCGGTTCCATATTTACTTGCCATTTTCTTTAATTCTTCTGCATCGAAAAGATTAATATTTCTTATGAAATTAGCCAGTACCTTTTCTGAATCCTCAGCAAGTTCGTTCAGGTTATTCAAAAGGTCAACAACTAAGTATTCACGGCTAAGGGTTGTAGGAAAAGCTGATTTTAACTTGAAAAGAAAGCTTCTTCCGTTCAGGGTGAATATCCCTCTGCGCTTGTGGTTATATACCCAGGTAGTATTGTATAACTGAGTCAATCCCAATCCTAATGAGTTATATACATTCGGTGAAAAAAGTTGGAAAGTATCATCCTTAAGAAAACGTTCAACCAAACTATGATCGGTAGGAGGGCTGACACCGAATTTTGATTTCTTAGGTGCATAGTAGATTCCCTGACTTAGCTTCTGAAGAGTTCCATCTTCAGTAAGCATGTGCAAATGTCTGTCTACAGCTGTTGTCCAGTTTTCAATATCTGAACGTCTGTAAACTCCACCCGGCTGGATGTGTTGTTTCAAAGATTGCAATATGGTTCTCATAATGAGTACAAAGGTACAATATAAAATTCAATTTGCATGATTATTTCAGAATATTTCATGCATTTTTAAATTTCATGAAACGAGCCATGTCTGCAATTACGACACACAGAGAAATGATTATACATGGCGAGTTCCATGTGACCCGTAAAAAATTAAAAAATAAACACACGAAATATCGATAAATCAGCTACGATTTGAGGTAATAAAAATAAGCATTTTACAAACCAGAATATAGTGACCAGA
>CAIRHD010000066.1 GCA_903878265.1 uncultured Bacteroidales bacterium
GTGTGAGCCGCAATATCGACGAAAGGAAAAAAATACAGGAAGATCTGCGCAAAAGCGAAGAACATATCCGGCTTCTGCTCAATTCAACAGCAGAGGCAATCTATGGAATCGATTTGGATGGCAAATGCACTTTCTCCAACAGCTCTTGTTTAAAACTGCTGGGTTACACAACTGCAAATGAATTGCTTGGTAAAAACATGCACCAACAGATACACCATAAACATGCCGATGGAACCCATTACGATGTGAACGATTGCGGCATATTCAATGCTTTTGAAAAAGGGGAGAATGCCCATTCTGTAAATGAAGTCTTTTGGCGGGCAGATGGCAGCAGTTTCCCGGTCGAATATTGGTCGTATCCGCAATATTATCATGGCGAAATAACAGGAGCCGTTGTTACGTTCCTCGATATTACCGAACGCAAACAGGCTGAAGCTGCATTAAAGGATAGCGAAGATAAGTTCCGCAGCGTTTTTTACATCAGCCCCGATGCAATTACGTTAAGCCGTATGCGGGATAAAGTGATCGTGTCGGTGAACAAAGGGTTTACCGAAATAATGGGATACACAGAGGACGAAGTTGTTGGTTTGTCGGCGCTGCAATTGAATTTTTATGCCGACCTTGCCGAAAGGGCAAAGATGGTCGATATTTTGCATGAAAAAGGCAAAGTAGAAAATTTTGAGGCTTGGTTCTATACCAAAAACAAGGAACTCCGGTATGGTTTGATGTCGTTGATAATTTTAGACATAAACGGGGAAAAGCATGTTCTTAACATTTCCCGCGACATTACCGATCGCAAGCAGGCAGAGGAAAAGCTGCGCAAAAGCGAGCAGATGCTTCGCGAGGCCGGACGCATAGCCAAAATGGGCGGATGGGAAATTGACCTGACTACAAACAAACTTAATTGGTCGGAAGAAACCTACCGGATACACGAGGTAGAATTGAACACCCCGCAACAATTGCAGGATGGAATTAGTTTTTACGCTCCCGAAGCCATCCCGGTATTAGAAAAAGCCATCGCTCAGGCCATGACAGAAGGTGCGCCTTTCGACCTTGAATTGCCATTTATTACAGCCAAAGGAAACCACTTGTGGGTGCGCTCCATAGGCAACGCCGATTTGAGCAACGGCAAACCTGTGCGGCTTTATGGAGTGTTTCATGATATTACCGAACAGAAAAAAACGGAAGCTTTGCTCCTAAAAGCCAAGCAGGAAGCCGAAACAGCAAACAAGACAAAAAGCATTTTCCTGGCCAATATGAGCCACGAAATACGCACGCCTTTAAATGCCATTATCGGTTTTTCGCAACTTATGAACCGCGAGCATTCTTTAACAGGTACGCAAAAAGAGTACGTCGGCTCTATTATACGTTCGGGCGAACATCTTTTGATGTTGATCAACGACATCCTCGAACTGTCGAAAGCAGAGGCAGGGCGTATAATGTTAAATCCGGTAAATGCCGACTTGCACACCATTTTCAAAGATTTGCAATCCATATTTAACGAAAAGGCGCAATCGAAACGCCTCAAATTGGTTTTTGAAATTGCCGACGACCTTCCACGCTTTGTGGTTATCGACGAAAGTAAATTGCGGCAGATATTCATCAATTTGATCGGGAATGCATTAAAATTCACAAACGAAGGCGGCATAATTGTCCGTGCCCGTACCGATAAAGCAACAGAAGACAACAACCGCCTTTTTGTTGAAATAGAGGATACAGGCTGCGGCATAGCCGAAGATGAATTGAGCAAGCTTTTCAAGCATTTTGTGCAAACCAGCGAAGGGATAAAAAAAGGGAGCGGCACCGGTTTGGGGCTTGCGCTTAGCCGCGAATTGGCCATGTTGATGGGTGGCGACATCATGGTTTCGAGCCAATTTGGTAAAGGTTCGGTATTTGCGTTTTATGTCGAAATAAACGAAAGCGCGATCGAAACCGTGGAGCCGCGAAATGCAAAACGGGTACTATCAATGGTCAACAATCAAACTTACCGCATACTGGTTGTTGACGACAAACAAGAGAACTTGCAGGTAGTGGTAAACCTGCTCCAAATGGTTGGGTTCGAAACTAACGAAGCCGTAAATGGCGAAGATGCACTGATAAAATTCGGGCAATGGCATCCCGACCTTGTTTTAATGGATCTGCGCATGCCCGTTATGGATGGTTACGAAGCTATCCGCCGCATAAAACTAACTGAAAAAGGGAAGCAAACGCCAATTGTTGCCCTCACTGCCAGTACGTTCGAAGGCGATAAAAAAAGAATCGAAACTATGGGGATACAAGGTTATATTTGCAAACCATTTAGGGAAACCGAATTGTTTGGCACAATCGGCAAAATTCTTGGCATAACTTACATTTACGAGGACGATACACTTTCGCCAAAGCTAAAATACTTTGCCTACGACGAGGGGGAAATTGCCGGCGACATTGCCAAATTGCTTCCCGGACTGCGTGCCCAAATGTTGGATGCCTTGGCTGTTGCCGATATAAAGCTGTTGAAAAACCTCATTATAGGCATCGAACAGGAGAATATGCAACTTGCCCGACACCTTATGCAACTTGCCAAAAATTACGACTACGATAGTTTACGGAAAATATTAAAATAAGGAGAAAAACCAATGAATAACGACCCAACCAACGATAAGTATGTACCCAACATCCTAATTGTTGACGACATTTCGGCAAACCTTCAAATATTGGGCGATATACTGGAGAGCGACGGGTATAAAGTGCGTCCGGTGCTTAATGGGGAATTGGCTTTAGAGGTAGCCGAAGCTGAGAAACCCGATTTGATACTGCTCGATATTATGATGCCCGGTATGGATGGGTTCGAGGTTTGCCGCCGCTTAAAGGAAAGCGAAAAGCTAAACGATGTGCCCATTATCTTCATCAGTGCCTTAAACGACAGTAAAGATATCGTAAAAGCATTGACTTACGGAGGTGTGGATTATATCACCAAACCTTTTAGGGCAGAGGAAGTAAAAGCACGGGCAGCCACGCATATCAAACTGTACCTGCAACAAAACGAGCTTCGCGAACAAGGCATCGCGCTTACTAACCTCAACGCCACAAAGGACAAGTTTTTCTCCATTATCGCCCACGACCTGCGCGCACCTTTCAATGGTTTTTTGGGCTTGACACAGATTATGGCCGAACAATTGAACTCGCTACCCATCAATCAAGTTCAGTCTATCGCGGCAAGCATGCGCATATCGGCCACCAACCTCTTCAACCTGCTCAACAACCTGCTGGAATGGGCGCAAATGCAGCAAGGCGCTATACTTTATAAACCTATACCTATAGCAGTGTTGCCTTTTGTAACCGAAGCACTGAAACCGGCCCTGAATACGGCTAACAGAAAGGGTGTTTCGATAGGTTTTTCTATTCCCGAATACCTAACTGTATTTGCTGACTATAACATGCTTGCATCAACCATCGGCAACATTGTGTCCAATGCCGTGAAGTTTACGCCTTCGGAAGGCACAGTGAGTATTTCGGCAAAACCCATTGAAGCTGATATGGTTGAATTTGCCGTAAAAGACACGGGCATTGGCATGGATAATGAAACCCTTGCGGATATGTTTAAAATAGATGTGAGCATAAGCCGCAAAGGCACCGATGGCGAACCCAGCACAGGCTTGGGGTTGCTGCTATGCAAGGATTTTATCGAAAAACATGGCGGACGCATTTGGGCCGAAAGCGAAGAAGGGAAAGGCAGCACGTTCAGGTTTACATTGCCGGCTGAAAAAAGCTAAACCTCCGATAGGTTTTTACCAAACTGTAAGCGGTTTGGAAACTATCACGAATCGAATGGGCTGTTATGCAAAACATTTGATTCTATGCTACTCATGAGTGATAGGTACCAACAAAACATTTGTTTATATACTACTCATGAGTGGTAGGTACTAACAAAACATTTGTTTATATATTACTCATGAGTGGTAGGTACTAACAAAACATTTGTTTATATACTACTCATGAGTGGTAGGTACTAACAAAACATTTGTTTATATACTACTCATGAGTGGTAGGTACTAGCAAAACATTTGTTTATATACTACTCATGAGTGGTAGGTACTAACAAAACATTTGTTTATATACTACTCATGAGTGATAGGTACTAGCAAAACAATTTAATGCATCCGACAGTAACTATTCACCCTATAAAAGTTTTACTGCTTTGAAAGTATGTAAAATGCCTAAAGTTATTGCCCCAATATAATTTCAAATCATTATTTGGCAAAAGCCGTTTACTTGAATCTACAAAAACTAAACAACTTACAAAACTATTTTCTCCTGAGCACTTGCAAAATATAGCAAATCAATTTGATCAGGCACTTTAGCAACCTAAACTTTGGGTACTTAGTTGAGAGCAATATTCCTATTGTGGCCTAATGTGTCTATTGTGGTTTCAATTTTAAATAAGGTAAAGCAGAATTAGTGTTGATTAAGAATTATTGTATCTTCGCTTTTTCAATCCAACTACACATTTTACAAAAACATGTGGAAATTTCTGGTCAGATTTATCTTTCGTAACCGCCCCGGAATCCTAATAACAATCGGCTTACTTTCTGTGGTAATGGCATGGCAGGGTACTGGCGTTAAGCTCTCGTACGACAACTCGCGCATGTTGCCATCCAACGACCCAGCAGCGGTTGAATACGATGCGTTCAAAAAACGGTTTGGCGAGGACGGAAGCGTGTTTGTTATCGGGGTTACCAATCCCAATATGTTCAAGCTGGACGAATTCAATGCCTGGTACGACCTTACCACCGATATGGGCAAAATAGAAGGTGTCGAAGCTGTTACTTCCATTGTAAAAGCCGCAAACATTGTTAAAAACGACAGCTTGCGCAAGTATGATTTCCTTCCACTTGTTGCTGCAAAACCTACCACACAAGCTGAGGTGGATTCTCTTAAAGATAAAATACTTTCGCTCAAATTTTACGAAAGCATACTTTATAACCCCAAATCGCACACTTATTTGCTGGCAGTTACGCTGAACAAAAAAAAGCTGAACGACAAAGGCCGGCTGGTAATTACCGATAACATCGTAAACCGTGCCAACGCTTATGCCGCACAAACGGGCCACGAACTGCATCTTTCCGGCTTGCCTTACATACGTTCGGTTATGGCGCGCAAAATCCAGAATGAGCTTTTCCTGTTTGTATTTCTATCCATACTGATAGCCGCGTTCATACTGTTCCTCTTTTTCAGGTCGTTCAAAGTAGTGGCAAGTTCGCTTGTGGTGGTGGCCATAAGCATAATCTTCACGCTTGGGCTTGTGGGGCTTTTCGGCTTCAAAATAACAATACTTACTGGGGTAATACCCTCACTTATAGTGGTAATTGCCATCGAAAACTGTATATATATCCTAAACAAATACCATTGGGAATACCGTCAGCATGGCAATAAAATACTTGGACTTTCGCGGGTAGTGCAGCGTATAGGTTTTGCTTCGTTGATGGTAAATACTGCCACAGCCACTGGTTTTGCCGCCTTTATATTGGTATCCAACCAAATGCTGCGCGAATTTGGTATCATCGCCGCCATCAGTATCATGGTGGAATATGTGTTGTGCATATTGCTGCTGCCAATCCTGTTCAGTTTCATGAAACCTCCTACCGAAAAACACTTGAAACACCTCGAAAACAAGGTTTTCAGCGGCATTCTCGACAAAATCATCTACCTTATCCAGTATAAGCGTGAGTGGATTTTCTCAATTGCCGGCTTACTCCTGGTTGTTGGTATTGTTGGGATGCTCAACATGCGCACTTCGGGTAAAGTGGTTGACGATATAAGCACCAAGAACGTCCTTTACAAAGATCTGAAGTTTTTCGAACATGAGTTTGGCGGTGTAATGCCTTTCGAAATCTCCATCGATACCAAGAAGAATAAAGGTGTGATGAAGCTTTCGACCATCGAGAAAATTGATGAACTACAGGAAGTTATATTAAAAAACAAAGAATTCTCGAAACCATTGTCAGTTGCCGAACTGTCAAAATTCGCCAAGCAAGCCTATTTTAATGGTAATCCCGAAAGGTACAGTTTGCCCAACTCACAGGAAAAGAATTTTGTGCTTTCATATCTGCCCCGCAATGCCGGCAGCAAGAAACAAATGCTGAGTTCGTTTATTGATAGCACCCAACGTTATACCAGGGTCAGCTTTCAGATGGCCGACGTAAGCACCAACGAAATGAACCGTTTGTTAGGCATAATAAAGCCGCAGGTGGCCGAAATTTTCCCAAAAGAAGACTACGATGTCCAGCTTACCGGCAACAGCCTTGTATATGCCCGGGGCACCGAATTCCTGATAAAGCATTTGTTGGAGAGCGTGCTTATTGCCATTGGGTTTATATCGCTGCTCATGGCGTTGATGTTTTCCAGTGTGAGGATGATTGCCGTATCCATGATCCCAAACATTATACCGCTCATTATCACTGCGGCAATCATGGGCTTTACCGGCGTTCCGGTAAAACCATCTACCATTATCGTTTTTAGCATAGCTTTAGGCATTTCGGTGGATAACGCGATACAATACCTTTCCAGATACCGGCACGAACTTAAAGTAACCGGCAACGATATAGGCAAGTCAACTATAAACGCTTTGCGCGAAGCGGGCTTCAGCATGATTTATACCTCGATTGTGCTCGTACTAGGTTTCAGCGTTTTCATGGTTTCCAGTTTCGGAGGCACACAGGCACTTGGCATGTTGGTTTCCACAACTTTGTTCATCGCCATGTTTTTCAACATCATGGTATTGCCTTCCTTGTTGCTTGTGCTCGATAAGTTTGCAGTTACCAAAGCTTTTAAAGGTCAACAAATTATCGAAATATACGATGAAGAAAATGGCGACATTGCAGAAATAGCTGAAGAAAAATCCTGATTTTCCAGCATTTTGAACCAATATAAAAACAAACAGAATTGTAAATAGCACTAAAAAACGGACGGCCATTTAACTTTGTAAAATGCACATCCGACATCGCACATCCGACATCGCACATCTAAAATCCTTCTAACCCCAAAAACTAAATCTATGAAAGGTATTATCCTGGCCGGCGGTTCCGGTACCCGTTTGCACCCACTCACCCTGGCAGTAAGCAAGCAGTTGATGCCGATTTACGACAAACCAATGATCTACTATCCTTTGTCGGTGCTTATGATGGCCGGCATACGCGAAATATTGATCATTAGTACTCCTTACGATTTGCCGAATTTCGAGAAATTGCTTGGCGATGGCTCCGAATTGGGTTGCTCCTTCAGTTATGCCGAACAAGCCATACCAAACGGGCTAGCACAGGCATTTGTTATTGGCGAAGAATTTATTGGGAACGACAAAGTTGCCTTGATTCTTGGTGATAATATTTTTTATGGAACCGGGCTGCAAAAGCTTATCCAGGAAAA
>CAIRHD010000067.1 GCA_903878265.1 uncultured Bacteroidales bacterium
CGTTTATCGGTAAAACCGTTTATCATTTCGTGGAGAGTGTTTGTTCGAGTGGTAAGAATGTCGCTGGATTCAAGCCTGAGGCGTTGAACATCTAATTGTGAGATAAACTTATGCCGATGGAAAAGGAGGTCATCATTATGGAAGTGGCCTTTGTTGTCCTTGATAAGTTTTTCGAGCGTATTTATCCAATTAAGTGAATCAGCCACCAACTTGCACTGGTGTTTGAGAAATGTGTGTATTTCGGATAAACCTATTTTCAATATTTTATTGAAAAGTGCCTGACAGTAATCCGACATGGAAAATTCAGCAGTTAGTATGATATCGTGTTCGGACGGAGGTTTTTTACCCGGCATACAATATGGATGCTCAAGGAAATGGACAACGATTAGTGGTTTGTTTATATGGTTCATATAGTTTAGTTCTCAATTTTTTGTTAAAACTTTAGTTGGCACAACCGATTTCCAACCTACAAATAGAAGGTCGAACGGGTTGACATTACAAGAAATATTTTGGGAAATATTACAAGAAATGGAATGACCAAATTATAAAAGTGAATAATATTGAGCAAGAAAAAAGAAAAAAAGGGAAATATTTATTAACAAAAAGAGGGATAACGGAAAGAAACAGAGGAAAAATTATTTATTATTAAATCTAGAAAATTGCTCTGAAATGCATCAAAAAGCCTTATATTTTCAGTAGGTAACAAATACAGCAACGCATATTAAAGGGTAGAATTTTAAAGGTTGCTTATAAAAGTGAACTGAGTGGGATTTGCTCACAAAGTCAATAATGGCGGGGGTTGTAGGGATGTTGTTCGGAATCCTCCTTACTCCGCATATTCAAAAAAAAATTTAGGGAAAACCACTGAAAATGAGTACATTTCAGTGGTTTTTTATTTTCGAATATGGCATAAAAAAGCATCTTAAAGCAGAATTGCAGTTGATTATGAGGCAGCCATTTTTTGAGTCTGAGATATCTATTGATCTCTAAATTAAGTTGACCGTTTTTTGCTAATATATTCTTTTTATTTGCGGAAAATCCATACTGATTATACGGTTTTGTTTATTCATGTAGGAATCCTACTTGGCGCTTGCATCAAATGGTTTTATTTTCGATGTTGTTTGCTGCACTAAAAGTGGTCTTTCCAAATGCCAAAGGTGTAGAGTAATTTGGTGATTAGTTTTTGGTTTTTATGAGGCAGAACTCGAACGCTTTGGGAGCGCGATCTGTGGGGATATTTTTTTTTGCGCATATCCGAATGGGATCTGCTTGTTTTAGGGGAATCGAAAAAATGAATTTTTAGAACCCAGCTCATGATACATTTCAGTGGGTTGAGGACAGTCCACATTGATACCTATCATGCAAATACATATATCTGTTTATCAATATAAATAAGGAAATTATTAATTTTAATCTGTGGAAGATTTCTCAGTGTTCATACCTGTTTTCACCTAACTTTGCATCCGAGATCGGTTGTAAATACAGCCAATATTTAGGATTCAGAATAAAATCATTATAAAATGATACATCCGAAAATTTGGACTACTCTGCACAATAAATTTCTACCTAAAGCAATCATTGGTTCCTATATGGTTTTGCTGTTGTTTGGCTGTAAAAGCAAACTCAGCTATACGGAAACTCCTATTGCCGAACAAGGACTAAATGGTATTGATACCGTTCCCAAACTTCACACGATCACTTTTTTACCCTATTGGGTGGCTGGTGCTCAGTTTGCCGGGTATTATGTTGCTGAAGAAATGGGCATCTATAAAAAGTACGGAATCAAACTTTCAGTCATTCCGTATCAGCCCTTTATCACTTCCACGGATTTGATAAAAGAGGGCAAGGCCGATTTTGCAGCCCTTTGGCTCTCAAATGCAATCCAACTCAAAGTTTTAGGAACGGATATTGTTAATATTGCTCAGCTTTCGTCTCGATCATCGTTGATGTTGGTTGCCAAAAAGAAAAGTGGTATAAAGAGTTTGCAGGATATGAATGGCAAAAAAGCAGGTATATGGAGTGGTTTCGAACTTCAGCCTAATGCGCTTTTCAAAAAATTCGACCTCAAAGTAAAGATGATTCCGATTGGTAGTACAAACAATCTTTTTTTGATGGATGGGGTAGATATCACCAATGCCAATTGGTTTGATGAGTATAATACGATTATCAATTCGGGGTATAATCCGGATGAATTGAATACTTTTTTCTTCGCCGATTATGGAATGAATTTTTTGGAGGACGGTATTTATTGTTTATCCAGCAAGTTAAAATCAGATCCGCACTTATGTCGGGATTTTGTGAATGCAACTGTCGAAGGATGGATGTATGCTTTCAACAACCAGGAACAAGCACTCAATATCGTTATGGATTATACTGCAAAAGCCAATATTCCGGCAAACCGTACTCATCAGAGATGGATGCTTGACCGATATAAAGACTTATATATCCCAAATGGGAAATCAGAAATAAATACCAGCCTTTCGGTTAATGATTATCAGCTCATGACCAACACTTTGTCGGAAAATGGATTGATCAAACAAATCCCAGACTTTCAAACTTTTTATCAGCCATTAATCAAATAAAAACCACTCGGAGTCATTGTAATAATTTATACTGCCAGAAATGAAATACATTAACAAAGAAAAGGGATTAGCTTTTAAATTGATACTTTTTATTTTTACAAGCATTTCCGCTATCTTTCTGGTTATCTTTCTGTACAATTATGATATATCAAAGAAAATTGTTGAGAGAAACCTGAAATCAAATGCCGAAAACATAACAATTGCCGCTGTACTCAGGGTTGAAAAAGTTCTTGGAACAGTCCAAAAAACAGTTGATAATTATTCGAAAATCATTGAGGCATCCGATTATTCGAAGGAACAACTTGTTAGCCTGCTGCGCCAAGAAGTTTCTAATAACCAGGAGATATTTGGGGCGGCACTGGCATTTGAGCCGGATTATATAGTTCCCGGACAAAGGTATTATTCCCCGTATTTTTATCGCGACCAAAAGAATATTTCTTTTAAATACTTGGGCGATGCCAGCTACGATTATTTTACAATGGACTGGTATCAGATTCCAAAAGAATTAAACCGGCCGGTTTGGAGCGAACCTTATAATGACGAAGGAGCTGGTAACATAATTATGGCAACTTATTCCGTTCCTATTTACCGTAATGTTAACGGGCAGCAACAGTTTGTCGGGATACTTACTGCCGATATTTCGCTGGATTGGCTGCAGCAATACATCAACTCAATAAAAGTCTGCCAGACCGGTTATGGTTTTATGATATCCTCCAACGGAACCATAGTTACCCATCCTATCAAATCGACTGTAATGAATGAAACGATTTTCAGTATAGCCGATGAGCAAAAATCGCCAGAGTTACGGCAAATAGGAAGAAATATGATCCATGGCGAAACCAGCTTTGCAGAATTTGAATACCGGAACCTGAAAACGGGCAAACTGAGTTGGATAGCTTATGCCCCGATTAAATTGAACGGTTGGTCAATCGGGATTGTTTTTCCGGTTGATGAGTTTATGTCCGACGTAAACCGTCTCCTCATCGACATTGTTTTTCTGGCAATTGGAGGACTTGGTATCATTTTGTTGGTTATAATCCTGATTTCACGATCAATAACTGGCCCTTTGCGTGGATTAACTTTGGCAGCAGGCAAATTTGCCCAAGGCGATTTCGATGTTCAACTGCCCAAAATCAAATCGAAAGACGAAATCGGGAAACTGAATTCCTCGTTTATTTATATGCAGAACAAGTTGGCATTAACAATTCAGGATTTGAAGGAAGCTTCGGAAAAACTTAGGATATCGAATGAACAACTTGAAGAATACAATCGTACCCTGGAACAAAAAGTCGATGACCGCACGGCTGAATTGAAAGACAAAAACAATGAACTGAACGGCGCATTTACCAACATGAAAACATTGAATGAGATTGGAAAAAAAATAACCTCAACTCTCGACCTGCAGTACATCCAGAATATGGTGTACGAGAATGTGAACTCACTTCTTGATGCAACTACTTTCCTTATAATGGTTTATAATGAAAAGGAACGCAAACTGGAATGCAAACTTTCTATTGAAAAAGGCGAAAAACTTCCTCCTTTCGAAATTTCGATGGATGAGAAAAACCGTTTTGCTGTCTGGTGCGTCGATAATTCGAGGACCGTTTTTATGAATGATGTCGAAAACGAATATTCGCAGTATGTGTCGTACCGGGCCAAGCCAAAAGCAGGTGAAACGGTTTCTTCGCTTATCTATTTGCCATTGATGATCGAAAACAAGGTGTTAGGGGTAATTTCTGCGCAAAGCTTCCAGAAAAATGCATATTCACAGTACCAGCTTGATATGCTGAATAACCTTGCAAACTATGTTGCTATTGCTTTCGACAATGCTTTGGCATACGAAAAAATCAATTCAGCCAACAGCGAACTTAAAGCGGCTCAGGCACAATTGGTGCAATCCGAAAAAATGGCTTCCCTTGGCCAGCTTACAGCAGGTATTGCCCATGAAATAAAAAATCCGCTCAATTTTGTGAATAATTTTGCCGAACTTACCGTTGACCTCACTACCGAACTCAACGAGGAACTGGATAAAATTTCCGACAAACTTCCCGACAAGGACAAAGAGTATTTAATGGAAATAACGGGCGACATCCGTTCACATGCACAGAGGATCAGCGAACACGGTAAACGTGCCGACAGCATTGTCCGCGGCATGTTGCTCCATTCGCGTGGGAAAGCAGGCGACAAACAGCCCACCGATCTAAATGCTGTTTTGGCCGAATATGTAAACCTCGGCTACCACGGAATGCGCGCCCAGGATCCTTCATTCAATGTTAAAATTGAATCCGAATATGATGATTCAATAGGAATGATTAATATTGTTCCTCAAAATATTAGCAGGGTGTTCCTTAACCTAATCAACAATGCTTTATACTCGACTAATTTAAAGAAAAAGGAATTTAAAGATGCCTATTTCCCAATCCTGAAAGTATCGACAAAAAAACTGGTGAACAAAGTTGAAATCCGTATTCACGACAACGGGAAAGGAATCCCACAGGAAATTCTCGACAAGGTCTTTAACCCTTTCTTTACTACCAAACCAACCGGGCAGGGCACCGGCTTAGGACTTTCGTTAAGCTACGATATAATCGTTCAGGAACATCATGGTGAAATGAAAGTAGAATCCAGTGAGGGCGAATATGCTGAATTCCTGATAACCATACCAACAAACTCGATCTAAGTAGAATATTCTTGCTAAAAAATTAACCCCAAATACATGGATACTCAGGTAAATATTAAAATCATGGTAGTTGACGACGAAGTTGACCTGGAACCTTTGATCAGGGGAAGGTTCCGTCGGCAAATCCGTAATAATGAACTGGATTTTGTGTTTGCCCATAACGGGCTTGAAGCATTGTCGAAACTTATTGAATTTCCTAACATTGGGATAATACTTTCCGATATTAATATGCCCGAAATGGATGGTCTTACGCTGCTTCTGAAACTGAAAGAGCTAAAAAAACCTTCACTTAAGACAGTAATCGTTTCGGCTTACGGTGATATGGATAACATCCGTACGGCAATGAACCGGGGTGCATTCGACTTTCTCACCAAGCCAATCAACTTTGAAGACCTGGAGATCACCATAAATAAAACCCTTGACGAAATAAGCCTTCAGTTCAAGGCGATGAAGGAGCACGATCAACTGATTTCGATACAGCAAGATCTGAGTGTGGCCCGCGAAATTCAACAGGGAATCCTGCCTAAGACATTCCCCCCTTTCCCGGGCCGAAAAGATTTCGATATTTATGCATCAATGAATGCAGCCAAAGAAGTTGGGGGCGACTTTTACGACTTCTTTATGATAGATAATAACCGCCTCGGATTTGTGATTGGGGATGTTTCTGGTAAAGGAATTCCTGCTGCCATTTTTATGGCTGTAAGCCGGACGCTGATCCGCGCTAACGGGCTACAAGGAGCCGCTCCTGGCCAATGCCTGTTTGCTGTAAACAACCTCCTTTGCAACGAAAGTGTATCATGTATGTTTGTAACAGTTTTCTATGGTATAATGAACATGAAAACCGGCGAACTCGAATATGCAAACGCAGGGCATAACCCGCCTTACATCATGAAAAATGAAGGTAATTCTATCGAAAAACTCGAATCGACCGGAGATACAATCCTGGGGTGTTTCGAAGGCTATAAATACAGTTCAAAGAAAATACAATTAAATCCGAACGAAGGCATTTTGCTTTATACCGATGGAATTACCGAAGCCTTTAATCGCGAACAGGTGGCATACAGCGAAGAACGCCTTGAAGCCTTGATCGCTTCCCTGCACCAGTTGTCGGCCCAGGGAATTATAAATACCATTGTTGCTGATGTTACTGCTTTTGCACAGGACGAACCTCAGTCGGATGATATTACAATGCTCATGCTTAAGTATTTTGGCTGAAAAAGGGTGATTTGATTTATGGAGGAAAAAACTATAACCCTGATTAATCAGATTGCACAGCTGGAAGTTTTGGCTGATGCAATTGAGAGCCTCTCTGCCGAATGGGAAATCCCTATGAGTATTTCCTTAAACCTGAATCTCGTCCTCGAGGAACTGGTTACGAATATCATCTTTTACGGGTATGAAGATGCCGACGAGCATAAGATTCTGATTCACCTGTCATTTACCGCTAACATTCTCCATGTAAGGATCGAAGATGATGCAAAGGAATTTAATCCGTTACTTCAATCCGAACCCGATGTTAGTGCTCCTATCGAAACCAGGGAAATCGGCGGACTTGGGATTCATTTTGTCCGAAAAATTATGGATGATATGGAATATCAACGTATTGACAATACAAATGTACTGAAACTCAGAAAGAAAATAACCTAAAATAAATCAATTTAAAATGGACTTAACAGAAAGTAAAAAGGGGAATTACCTGGTGGTTAAAGTTGCCGGACGACTCGACACTTCAAATTTCGGGGAACTGGAAAAAAGATTGCTCGAAAACATCGAAAAAGGAGAAAAAGAGATTGTAATCGATTGCTCTGAACTAAATTATATCAGCAGTTCAGGACTAAGGGTTTTCCTTATGGTTTTGAAAAAGGTTTCAGCAACAGGTGGACACCTTCACCTTTGTTGCTTGCAGGATACCATTAGCGAAATTTTTGAAATAGCAGGATTCAACTCTATCTTCAAAATTTTTGTCACCCTCGAAGAAGCAACAAAATAGGCGACGAACTTCCTTGTATTGACGAAATACTCTCATTAAGAGCGAGTTGCTGCTTCACTTTGAAAATCAATGAGGCTAGTGGCAAAATAAACTTAACCATCACATAAATCCCTGAAAATGAATAATTCGTTCTTAAAAGTGTTAACAAAGTTCATCAGACCTTACCTGAAAATACTGAGTATAATTGCGGTGATTGCGTCAGTTATTTTACTCATCGACAAAAACAGTAACAAAAGCGAAACCCATAAAAAGAGGTTTGTGCTGATCCAGTACAATGATTCTCCACTTTCCGAATTGTCGATGCAGGGAATAATTGATGGTTTACAAACCAATGGGCTTACCAGGGATAAAGACTACGAACTCAAAGTTTCGAATGCCCAAGGCGACATTGCAACCCTGAACCTAATGGTTGATGCCGTTGTGAACGACAAGCCCGATCTTGTTTTCATTACATCTACACCTCCACTCCAGGCTGCTGCCCAAAAGATAAAAACCATCCCGGTAGTTTTCATGGTAGTGGCTGACCCAATATTGGCCGGAGCCGGTAAATCATTTCAGGATCATATACCGAATATAACAGGGATATCTACACTCGGCGACTACGAAGGTATGGCCAAATGGGTAACCAAAGTCCTTCCTTCAGCCAAGTCGATAGGAACAATATATTCTCCCGGCGAATCGAACTCGGTTAAAAATATGAGTGAACTCAAAAAATATGCTGAACAGGTAGGATTAAAATTAATCACGGTTCCGGTTAACAGCAGTCAGGAAATTACAGATGCGGTATTGGCATTAACTTCAAAACAACCAGATGTGATTTGCCAAATCGTCGATAATTTAACATCGGCATCATCGGCCACTATAATCAAAATCGCCAAGGACAATAAAATCCCTGTTTTTGGATTCGTGAGCGATCAATCCGGAAAAGGGGCTGTACTGGTAGTTTCAAGAGACTATCACCAGGCAGGTGTCGATGCCGTGAGGCTTGCCTTACGGATTATTAATGGCGAAAACCCGGCTCAGATTCCATTCGAATTTGTCAGCAAAACAAACATCCTGCTTAATCCGGCCGCTGCCGCAACGTATGGCATTTCTTTTCCGGCAGAGTTGTACGAAGTGAAAGATGTCATTATTACGAAATAGTGCTTTATGGAAGAGAAACTAAATATCATACAGCAGGAACATACCGAATATACACTGCTAAAAATCGAAGGCCGTATTGACGGGTATTGGTCGAAACAGCTGGAGGAATACCTCGACAATTCATTGAGAACCGGGAAGTACAATATTGCACTGGATCTTACAGGTGTAAATTACCTGAGTTCACTGGGTATCAGGATACTGGTAAAATTTAAAAAACTTTACCGTCAGGTTAATGGAGGATTTGGTATAGTGGATGCGTCAAAAAGTGTGATCGACTTGCTTGAGATGGCTGGTTTGCATACTTTGCTGAAGTGGCAGATACAGGAAGTTGCCTCATCGGTTGAAGCCGCCGCAAGAATAATTGAATCAGATGGTTATGTTTTTAAAGTAACACAAACTGCCGCGTTAAAAGGGATGGAATGCTACATTAGCGGCAACCCCGAGAAATTAAGAACCGGTGGATTTGGTAAGGAAGATTGCAAAAGCCTGAAATTTGGACGAAACCATTACGGAATAGGCCTGGGTGCAATTGGTCTTAATTTTGATGATTGCAAAAACCGTTTTGGCGAATTTGTAGCTCTCGGCGATTCGGTTGTCTATTCGCCGGCCGGCAAGCCCAACAGCCCTGATTATATGTTAAAGTCGGGGGCGCTGATTCCTGGCATCGAATTATTATATGGAATCACCTTTGCAGGAGATTTCGATACTGTAGTTAACTTTTCCTCTGCCGATATTGGCAAAACGATAGGATTGAGTGCCATATTGACGAAAATATTCGAGATCACTTCTCATGAATGCTTTGTCATGGTAATGCTGGCCGAGACTTCGGGGCTGGTCGGACTTTCAATCAACCATTCGCCTGCCAATGAAGGTGAAATTACACAAAACCCTTTCACCTACCCTGAAATAAAGGAAAATGTAAATTTCACAACTGAGCCGGAGTTTAAACAAATGATGACAATCACAGCCGGTATTGCTTCCATTTCAAATGTTGAGAGTCTTGAAAGATTCACGCGGCCTCTTGTCTCAGGCAGTCCGATCATGCAACATTTCCATACGGCTGTTTTTTCCTACCATCCGCTGAAGAAAACGGATATAAATCTGGATGATACCATTTCAGCATTGTTCGAACAGGATAAAATACGAGGCGTTCTCCACCTTGTTAACGATACCCGCGAAATAACAGGTATAGGCGAGAGCGAATTTACCGGCGGGGTTTGCTGGATTGGCAATATTAAATCAACCATTAAAACGAGATAAAATGTCGCTGTTAATAGGAGCTATTACAATCGGTCTGATACTGGCATTGCTGGCACTCGGAATATTCATAAGTTTCAGGATTTTTAATTTTGCCGATATCACAGCCGAAGGGTCACTGACTCTGGGAGCATCAATTTCGGCTGCCATGATTGTTGCTGGTTTTAATCCATTGCTGGCAACATTGGTTGCACTTGCGGGTGGTTTTATAGCAGGAGCACTTACCGGAATAATTCATACCAAATTCGAGATCAACGGTTTGCTTTCGGGAATACTTGTAATGACTGCACTGTATTCGATCAACCTGCATGTGATGGGCAAAAGCAATGTGCCTCTTATGTCGGAAAGCACGGTAATAACCTATTTTGAAGACCTTGCTAAATGGGTTATGCCAGGAACAGAAACCATATCACTTTTGGGCAATTCAATTCCTGCCAAAGATATTGTTATCCTGGCTTCTGTTTTTGTGATTGTCAGTATTTTCGGAGCATTACTATATGCTTTTTTTAAGTCAAACTTTGGTACTGCTATGCGTGCAACAGGGAATAACCAGCAAATGATCAGGGCACAAGGTGTAAATACAAAAACAATGATCATTCTCGGGCTGGCGGTTTCCAATGCACTTATTGCTCTTTCCGGTGCAATTCTTGCCCAGTTCCAAGGGTTTGCCGACGTGCAGATGGGGATTGGCATGTTGGTATGGGGATTGGCAAGTGTAATAATCGGCGAAGCGCTTATAAACGATAAATCCCTTGGTTTTCTCATTACAGGTGCAATCTTCGGCTCGGTGATTTTTAGGTTGTTGGTTGCCGTTGCATTGCGTATAGGAATGAATCCGAATGATCTGAAACTTATAACAGCACTCTTTGTATTTATTGCTTTAGTACTTCCTAAGATTTTGAAAAAAAACAGAATGAAAGGCATTGAAATAAAATGATAGAGATTCAGAACATAAATAAGACCTTTAACCCAGGAACCGTCAACGAGGTAAAAGCGCTGTGCGATGTTACATGCACAATCGACGAAGGTAGTTTTGTAGTATTACTGGGTACCAACGGTTCAGGCAAATCCACACTTCTTAATGCCGTTGCCGGGAATTTTTTACCTGACTCAGGCAAAATCACGCTCGATGCTATTGATATAACCCGGATGCCAGAACATAAACGGGCAAAATATATCGGCAGGGTTTTTCAGAACCCGTTTTCGGGCACTGCTCCCGATATGAGCATAGCCGAAAATATTACTCTTGCAGCAAAAAGAGGATTGCACCGGAGCCTGGGATGGGCACTTCCTAAAACAGCCATTGAGGAATTCAGGGAAAAAGTGAGGCCTTTGAATATGGGATTGGAAGATCGGCTGGACAGCCCCATTGGCAAGTTATCGGGAGGGCAGCGACAAGCCCTCACGCTATTGATGGCAACCTGGCTTAAACCAAAATTGTTGCTGCTTGATGAGCACACAGCTGCACTCGACCCCAAAACAGCCAGTAAAGTCATACAGCTTACAAAAGAGGTGGTCGAAAAAGAAAAACTCACTACTATGATGGTAACCCATTCGATGCAGCAAGCCGTAAATTTAGGCGACCGGATTCTTATGTTGCATAATGGCCGCATCGTTTACGAATTCAACGGGCAGGAAAAACAAAGATTGAAATCAAATGATTTGTTGGCTTTGTTCGACCAAATCAGGAGGAAGGATCAGATCGATGCCACTACTGCCGATATGATAGGTCACTTATATATTTAAATACCTGACGATATGCTTGTTCACTCCCTAAAAAAACTTTGGTTGTCGGTGGTAATAATTGCTGGCATTTCTTCCATCCTGATCCTGACGGATAGTAAAAAGAAGGGCATTGCCTTTTTCGACAAGCAAAAATCGGTGGCGATATTCAAATTTTCCTCCCGCCAGTCATTGGACGATGCTGAAAAAGGCTACTTCGATGGTTTGGCCAAAATGGGCTTCCGCGATGGAGAAAAGATATCGATCACAAAGTACAACGCCGAAAACGATCTTCCAACTGCATATACCATTGCTTCAGAGATTATTAGCCGTAAATTCGATATGGTAATTACAGCCAGCACGCCTTCCCTACAGGTGATGGCTAAGGCCAATAAAGAAGGAAAAGTGATTCATCTTTTCGGTGTCGTAACCGATCCTTTCAATAGTGGGGTCGGAATAAACAGGAATGATCCTTTTAACAGGCCTCACTGGCTGGCAGGGATGGGATCCTTTCAACCAGTTAGGAAAGCATTTTTGATTGCCCGGCAAATGAATCCAAACTTAAAAACGGTAGGTGTAGTATGGTGTACCAGCGAAACCTGCTCTGAAGCATGTGTCCATATAGCCCGCCAGGTATGCGATTCGCTCAGGATTAAATTGGTAGAAGCTACCGTTGATAACTCCACAGGCGTTTATGAGGCTACAAAAGCTCTGGTTTCGAGAGGCGTAGAAGCCATCTGGATTGGCGGCGACAACACAGTGGAAATTGCAGCAGGCATGGTTATTAAGGCTGCTGACGAATCGGATATCCCTGTTTTCACCAACAATACCGACCATCCTGCGCTGGGAGCATTATTCGGGTTGGGGGCAAATTACTACCAGGTAGGAATCAATATTGGCCAAATGGCTGCAGAAATTCTTGCAGGGAAAAAACCGATTGAATACACAATCGCAAATGTTGTACCGGAGCTCCTTATTATCAATGGGGCGAAAGCCCGGAAATTCCAGAAGAAATCGTGGGTAATCAGCGAAGCCCTCAAAAAGGAAATAAGCAAAATCCTTTAGCTACACAATAATCTTATTTGCAGCGGAATAAATTTCCTCTGGAATGGTTAGTCCTTGTTTTAGTGCTGCCTTTTTATTGATTATCAGGCTCATGTCCTCAATAAGAATAATATTTTGGCTCTTGTCGGGTCTCTTTTTCAATATATCAACCACTTTCAGTCCGCTCATATATCCCCATTTTTCATAATTTACGCCGTACCCAAGTGCAGCACCTTTGAAAGTTTGCATTGGATCGGCAACAAAAAGTGGAATGCCCGCTTTATTGGCAACACTGGCCAATGCATTCAATCCCAGGTATAAAGTGTTGTCGGCAGCCACAACCATTGCATCTATATTATTTTGCGTGAGGTATTGGCCAGCCATTACTATATCGTTCGAACTGTTTACCGAAGTATTTATCACCTCGATTCCCCTTTTGTTAAATTCGTCACCAAATACTTTTGCCGAATAGGATGCATTCGGTTCCGAATTGTTGAACGGTAGGCCAATCTTTTTCAAACCGGGGATGCACTTCTGTATGATATCAACAAACGGCCCGGCTTTTAGCGGGTCGTAAACTCCATATAAATTTGCCGGAACTTTCTTCATGCCTACCTGTTGGGGGCTGAATGCCACTGTAAAAACTACAGGTATATCTTTCACCATTTGGGCGGCTGCCACCAAACAGGGAGTGCTGTTCGTAACTATTACATCAACCTGCTGCGATACAAAGGATTGCAGGATCATAGGTATCATCGACAAGTCTCCTTGGGCATTTTTATCCAGTATGGTAATATTCTGGCCATCCACATACCCGGAATCTTTCAGAGCTTGGAACAAGGATGCTTTGGCAATATCCAAAACCGGATCCGGAGTAATCTGGACATAACCAATTACAAGTTTATCCGATTTTTGTGTACATGATGAGATTAAAAAGAAGGCTGAGAAAAAACCGATTAAAACTACTAAATAGATCTTTTTCATTTGATTTGGGTATGAATAGGAAGTTATTTGATTATGATTTTTCGTTTATCTGGCGTCTGGTTTTGCAAGGTAAAATTAAACTTTAAACAAAAATGCTTGGCAGAAACCCGAAAATAAAGTTTTTGACCAAGATATTCAAGTTTAACATTAAAACTTCATCGGTCATCAACAATAAGGCTGTCCTTTCCTTACACAAAATTGTCTGCTCAAAGCTAATGTCTGCCAAAATCACAGGCGATTGGTGCTTCTAGCCCATTGCAATATCGCGAAGCGACAAACATTTGTTTAGCAGTCAGAACAAAGCGCTTGTCAGCAAATCCTTGGCAAAATATTTGGATTAGCTTTTATCTGATTTGTATTTGCTGATTGCTGAATGCAATTCAGAATAAAGTATAAAATCTAAATTCTGACATGTACTATTTTGATGTGCTGGCTATTTAGAATCTGTCAATAAAGTCAAGTTTTATTTACGATTTACAATTATAACTCGCTGAAAACAAATTGCAAATCGTAATTCTTAATTCCTACATTTTTCGATAATTCAAGTTGAAAATCAAACTATAATCATATACCAATTTAACTTTTCCATGCACTGATTTGGTAAAGCAGCATAACTAAAACAGGCAATAGCAAAAAATTTGTTTGTATGATAGTAAAATCCCATTTCGTCACTTAAGGGACATTTATCAGAAGGAGGTATTGTTTTTCTGCCAATATGGTAGTTGCTCACGCAAATAGCTATTGGTAGTAAGTTAATAGTTCTTTAATACCCGCTATATGAAAAAAAATCTCTATTATTGTTTTTTCTTTTTCTGACTGCGAAAATGTGTGGCATGAGTTCTCTTTCAATATTCACAAAACCATTCATAAAGAAGTGCTCATTATGGATGCCGCTCTCAATAATTTGTTAGTCTCACGGCGAGCAATAACCTAATCCTGAAACCTATTAAAACGCTGAAATTCCGCAATGCATCATGATCAAACTTCCAAACATACTTGTAGTTGACGATACCCCGGAAAACCTTCATTTAATCGAGGCCTATATCAACAAATTAGAGGTTAACCTTATTACGGCTGCTTCTGGCAAGGAGGCTTTGACCAAAAGTAGTAATGTTGAATTGGCGCTTGCAATCCTAGATGTGCGGATGCCTGTTATGAACGGATACCAACTGGCAACAAAGCTTAATGAGGAAAGGACTGTGGATAAAGTGCCTATTATTTTTCTCACAGCTAGCAATTTCAACGAGTTGGATTTGTTCAAGGGTTATGGTGCAGGTGCGGTCGATTACATGTTCAAGCCAATCAACAGCGAAATCTTGGTAAGCAAGATCAATGTGTTCCTTGATATATTCAGGCAAAAGCAGAAAATTATCAGCGATGCGGCAATAATCGAAAAATCAGCCGACGATTTGATCGATGTGATAAGGGCCTTAAAAAAGAGTGAGGAAAAATACAGGTCGGTAACCCAAACGGCCAACGATGCTATTGTTACCTCCAACCATAAAGGGCTAATAACCGGATGGAACTGGGGCGCCGAAAAAACATTCGGCTATACCGAGGCCGAAATAATGGGGAAAGAACTCACCCTGCTGATGCCAAAACAATATGCCCAAATTCATACCCAAAATATCGAACGTGCTGGGGCAATCAGAGACAGGCTTGTTGTTAACAAAACAATCGAACTTGTTGGGTTGCATAAACGAGGGCATGAGTTTCCGGTCGAATTGTCGTTATCGGAGTGGGAAACCGAATCAGGCTTATTTTTTACAGGCATTATCCGCGATATAAGCAGCCGCCAAAAGGCGGAGAAAGAACTACAGGAAAGCAAATCGAGTCTCGAAGAAGCCCAACGTATTGCCCATATCGGAAGCTGGCAATGGGATATGGCAACAAATACCGTAAAATGGTCGGATGAAATGTACCGCATTTTCGATATGGCCCCCGAATCTTTTAATGGAAACCCAAATGCAATCATTAACAAGCTTCATCCCGACGATGTAGAACTGTTTACCGTTAGCATGAGCCATAACCTAGAAGATGGAAGCTCGCCCACACTTGAATACCGTGTAATCCACAAAGATGGTTCCATACACGACGTAATAGCCGAAGGAAAGGTGGTTTATGATGAAACCGGCAAACAAACCAGGATCGTTGGCACTGTACAGGATATAACAAGCCGAAAACTCGTCGAAAAAAAACTGACCGAAAGCGAACTGCATTACATTTCACTTTTCGAAAATATGATCGATGGGTTCGCCTATTGCCAGATGTTGTGGAACGACAACATGCCAACCGATTATATTTTGCTTAAAGTTAACAAATGTTTTGAAACCCTTACCGGGCTAACGGACGTAGTCGGGAAAAAAGCATCCGAAATCATGCCTGGCATTGCCGAATCAAACCACGAATTGATTGCTATTTGTGGCAAGGTAGCCTCCACCGGCATTCCCGAAACTTTTGAAGTATATATCCATGCCTTAAAAATGTGGTTTTCTGTAGCGGCTTATTGCCCCGAAAAAGGCTATTTTGTGGCCATATTCGAAGTTATCACTGCCCGTAAATCAGCCGAAGAGGCATTACTCAGAAGCGAGGAAATGTTTAAGTCGGTTGTAAACAACAGCAACGACCTAACCACACTCACCGATGCTGATGGCAAAATTATATTTGTAAGTCCGCAATGCGAAAACGTGCTTGGGTACACGCCCGATAAATTTATTGGAATAAAATTGCCAGATATCATACATCCCGACGATAAGGCCCGGTGCAACAAAGCCTGGAATGATGTGCTCCAAAATAAGAAAGCGTTTAACGAGTTCGAATACCGCGTTGTAGATGCACAAGGCGAGTTGAGGTGGCTCTCGCACAATGCAAAAATGGTGATGGTGAACAACGATATTTTGGGCATTCAGAACACCATCCGCAACATAACAAGGCGCAAATTAGCCGAACAGGCACTAAAGACGAACGAGGAGAAATACAGGACCTTATTAAATTCGTCGCCCGATGGTATAGTGTTGATCGACCTAAAAGGGATTATTACGGAGGTATCCGAAATTGGCCTTGAGCTTTTTGGTTTTGCAACCAGGGACGAGTTGTTCGGCCATGATTTTTTCAGTTTTGTTCCATCAGACGAAATATCCATAGCGAGGGGTATTGTTGACAAAACATTGAGCGAAGGGCTTGTACAAAATACGCAGTTGAAAATCAGGAGAAAAAATGCATCTTTATTTTTTAGCGAAATAAGTTCCACACTCATACAGGATGAAGATGGTATGCCCTTGTCATTCATGATGATAATCCGCGATATTACCCAGCGCATGAAAATGGAGGCAAAACAATTTCATGCCGACCGTATGGCTAACCTCGGCGAAATGGCATCGGGTATTGCACACGAAATTAACCAACCATTAAATATCATATCGCTTATAATGGACAATATTTTGTTTGAGGCCGACAAGGACAAAAACATGGAAAAAGATTACCTCAAGCGGAAAATAGATAAAATATTCGAGAACATCACACGCATCAAAAACATCATCGATCATGTAAGGGCTTTTTCACACAGTAACGACGATTATGTTTATTCGGAATTTCCCATCAATACAAGTATAAATAATGCTGTTGCGATGGTAACCGAGCAATTCAAGCACTTAGCTATCGACATAAAACTGCAGTTGCAGGAAAACCTCACTCCTATATTGGGCAATACCATTAGATTTGAGCAGGTTATGATCAATTTGATATCGAATGCCAAAGATGCGTTGCTTGAAAAGAAAGATAAGGGACAGTCGGCTTTCGATATGTTTATCTTGATAAAAACCTATACCGAAAACCAATATGTGGTTGCCGAAGTAACTGATAACGGCACCGGCATAAGCAAGGAAGACATCGATCACATCATGCTCCCGTTTTATACAACCAAGGATTCGGGCAAAGGAACTGGGTTGGGCTTGTCCATTTCGTACCAAATAATCAAAGATCTAAAAGGCAGCATCGAAATTGCAAACAACGAATTTTCGGGAACAACATTTAAGATAATTTTGAAGGTGAGGGATTGATTAGTGAACAGTGAATAGTGAACAGTGAATAGTGAACAGTGAATAGTGAACAGTGAACAGTGAATAGTGAACAGTGAATAGTGAACAGTGAATAGACTTACACGGTAATAATCGCGCTAATTGAAACTAACCTGAGTAGTGAGTAGTGAGTGGGGAATGGCGAGTAGTGAGTATTTAGAGTTTGTTGTTAACACTAATTTACCGGGTTTAGGCACCCCTCTCTTTACTTCAAGCAGAGGGGAC